>JAQBNV010000175.1 GCA_028288395.1 Adhaeribacter sp.
TGGCAACGCCGTATAAACTGCCTGGATAAACGCGCCGTAAGGCTGCCCGGCGCTTTTACCCATCCAGTTATTCTGCTCTTCTACCGAGGAAAATAATTTAAGGATTGGGGTTGGATGAAATAAGGGCGCACCGCTCTCCTGCTCCAGGTGCCGGTAAAAATCAGCCGCAAAAGGCACCAGCACATCGGCCAGCCACGATTTGGCAAAACGCTTGCCTGCCAAAGGATTTATCATGCCGGCTGCTACCTGCGAAGCGGAATTCTCTTTCGGTTCATCTATAACCAGCACCGTATATTGGTGGACGGCCAGGGTCTGCGCCAGAATGCTGCCGGCCAACCCGTGCCCCACCAGGATAAAATCGTAAATCATTCGGGCAATTTAACGGAAGTATATTTTAAGTTTGTAACTTAAAAATGGATATTTGTACCCACAACCCATTATTAACCTACAACCCATGACGATAAGTGGTTTCACATTTAACGCTTTTTCGGAAAATACTTACGTGCTGCACGACGAAACGCTGGAATGCGTAATAATTGACCCGGGCTGCTACGAGAAGAAAGAACAAGCGGTTTTAACGGATTTTATCCGGGATAATAAACTAAAAGTGGTGCAACTGCTGAATACCCACTGCCACATCGATCACGTTTTCGGAAACCAGTTTATCATTGATACTTATAGGGTACCTTTTCTGATTCACCAGGCCGATTTAGCTACCCTGCAAGCGGTGCCGGTTTATGCGCCGTCTTATGGTTTCCCGCTTTATAACCCCGCTACGCCAACAGGTTTTTTGGCTGAAGGCGATACAGTGCGGTTTGGCAATACCGATTTAAAAGTTTTATTTACGCCGGGACATGCCCCGGGACACGTTGTTTTTTACCACGAAGCCAGCCAAACCTGCCTGGGCGGCGATGTCCTTTTCCAGCGCAGCATTGGCCGCACCGATTTACCCGGCGGCAATCACCAAACCTTACTGGACAGCATCCGCACTAAATTATTTACCTTGCCCGATGCGGTTACCGTATATCCCGGGCATGGCCCCAGCACCACCATCGGCGAAGAAAAAAAATACAACCCTTTTCTGCGGTAGCCAGCAGAAATTTATACTGGTGGTGAGTTACCGAACGCTATGAAGAAACATATTCCTAATTTTATTACCTGCCTCAACCTGTTTACCGGCTGCGTAGCTATTTATATTGCCTTTGGAGGGAACCTGGTTTTTGCCGCTTACCTGGTAGGCGTGGCCGCCGTTTTCGATTTCCTGGACGGGATGCTGGCCCGGCTGCTGCACGCCTATTCCGAGATTGGCAAGCAACTGGATTCTCTCGCCGACATGGTATCGTTTGGCGTACTGCCGGGCGTTATCCTGTTTCAATTAATGCGAAAAAGTGCCATGACCGATCCAAACACATCGCTCTACCAGGCCGAGTTATTTCCATTTCTGGCCTTTATTGTTATTATCTTTTCAGCTTTGCGCTTAGCGAAATTTAATATCGATACGCGCCAAACCACCTCGTTTATCGGCTTACCTACCCCGGCCAACACCTTATTTGTAGCCGCGCTGCCTTTGATATTAGCTGCCGATGATTTTAACCTGGGCCAATATTTTATGAACCAATACGTATTGCTGGGCCTGACCCTGGTACTCAGTTATTTGTTGGTGGCCGAAATTCCGCTGTTCGCTTTAAAGTTTAAAAACTTAACCTGGAAAGATAATGCCACCCGCTTTATTTTCCTTTTAATTGCAATACCCTTATTGTTTCTCCTTAAATTTGCCGCCGTACCCCTGATAATTGTACTGTATGTGCTCTTATCTTTTATTACCCAACCGAAACAAAAAATATAGATATTTAAAAATTATGAAATTTACTGCCGAAATAGATATAATGCCACGTCCGGAATTATTAGATCCCCAGGGGAAAGCTGTTATGCTGGGTCTGGAACACTTAGGTTTGGCAGGCGTCGCCAATGTTCGGATTGGCAAACATATCCGGTTAAACCTGGAAGCTGCAACCGAGCCGGAAGCCCGCGAAAAAGTAGAGCAAGCCTGCAGAAAGCTGCTGGCCAACCTGATTATGGAATCCTACGCTTTCGAATTAACAGCCGCTGAATAACTCGCAGTTAATATTTTAGATTAATATTTATTAAATAACTTTTACAGAAGCAGGCTAAAAAGCATTATCTTTTTAATAAAGCTAGCTGGTAATTTCTTCGGGAGAGCCCGTTTAGCTGCTCGCTGGATAAGGTTTTTCCAGGCTTAAAATTAAATTCGAAGGCTGCCTGATAAATGGTTTGGAATAGTTTAAGCCGGAATATTAGGTGCCCGCTTACCTTTACGCCTGCTAACCTTGTGGCTGAATAAGTTGCAAGGTTTTTTTGTATATTGCTTTTATGCGCAAAAGAGTTACCGGCTGCCTGGTTTATATCTTTGGTTTTCTGACTGTCCTGGTTGGTTATGCGCAACCCACCCGGCCATTGGCCCCTACTTCGGTGCTCAGTACCGGCCAATGGATTAAGCTGGGCATTACCGATTCGGGTATTTATAAAATAGACCGAAAATGGTTGCAGGCGGCCGGCCTAGCCCCGGATGCTATCGATCCCCGCCAGCTAAAATTATACGGCAACGGCGGCGGCATGCTTCCCCAACTAAACAGCGCGCCCCGCCCCGATGACTTAATTCAAAATGCTATTCTGGTAGCCGGAGAAGCCGATGGCAAATTCGACCCAAACGATTACCTTCTTTTTTACGGCCAGGGACCCCACCGTTGGTCTTATGAACCAGGCAGCCAACGCTCCAGTCACGCATTTAATATTTACGCCGATACGGCTTATTATTTTCTGACCATCAGTAACAGCCAGGGCCGACGGGTGCCGGAACAGGCGGAAGTAACCGGCGCCAACGTTGTGATAGATACTTACCTGCAGCGGCAATTTCACGAGCAGGATTTAATTAGCCCCTTGCAATCGGGCCGGGAGTGGTACGGCGAAGAATTTAACCTTTTTACCACCGCCCGAAATTTCACTTTCCCGCTCGTTGATTTGGTACCGGGCAGCACCATTCAGGTCTCTTCGGCGGTGATGGCCAGTTCTAAAAATACCAGCGCGTTTACCCTGAAGGCCAATAATATTCAAATTGGCA
>JAQBNV010000229.1 GCA_028288395.1 Adhaeribacter sp.
ACTTAAAGCCGGAAATATAAACCGGCTTTGGGGTCTAAAAGCAAATACCCTGGTTCATATAATCTCGAATCAGGGTATTGTTTTTTAATTTGGTATGGTATCGTAGGCCCACTTCAGGTATATAGAACCCCACGTGAAACCTCCGCCAAAAGCCGCCAATATAATATTATCGCCTTTTTTCATCTGCGATTCATAATCCCACAGGCAAAGCGGAATGGTGCCGCTGGTGGTATTGCCGTACCGATGAATATTAAGCATAACCTTGTCGTTGCCAATGTTCATCCGGGAGGCTGTCGCATCAATAATTCTTTTATTAGCCTGGTGGGGAACCAGCCAGGCAATATCGTCGCCGGTTAAATTATTGCGTTCCATTACTTCGGCGGCTACTTCGGCCATGCCTCTCACGGCAAACTTAAATACAGTGGTGCCTTCCTGAAAAACAGCATGTTCATTGCGGGCTACGGTTTCGGCCGTGGCCGGATAACGGCTGCCACCAGCTTTCATGTTGAGATAAGCAGCGCCGGAACCATCCGATTTCATAATATCGTCAATTACGCCATAGCCTTCGGTATTGGGTTCCAGCATAACTGCGCCGCCCCCATCGCCAAAAATAATGCAGGTAGTGCGGTCTTTGTAATTAATAATCGACGACATTTTGTCGGCGCCTACAATAATTATTTTTTTATACCGGCCCGACTCTATAAAACGGGCACCGGTTGTCAGGGCAAAAATAAACCCGGAGCAGGCTGCCTGTAAGTCGTATCCAAAGGCATTATTGGCCCCAACCGCTTCACAGATTATATTAGCCGTCGCCGGGAAAACCATATCGGGGGTAGTGGTCGCGCAGATTAATAAATCTACTTCTTCCGGCCGCGTATTGGTTTTAACCAGAAGGTCTTCTACCGCTTTAATGCCAATGAAAGAAGTACCGATGCCTTCTCCTTTTAAGATGCGTCTTTCTTTGATACCCGTGCGGGAAACGATCCACTCATCATTTGTTTCTACCAGGGTTTCCAGTTCCTTATTCGTCAGAACATAATCCGGTACATATCCGCTTACCCCGGTAATTGCAGCAGTAATTTTGGTCATATATAATGCAAAAGCCTAAACCGGAAAGTTTAGGCGCTATAAATCTCTTTGAAATGTTCTGAAATATTAGCCCGAACCAGGCTGGAAGCTAAATTTAGCATATTGGCAGTTGCCAGGGGACTGGAAACACCGTGGCCAATTACGACATTGCCATTAACGCCCAGAATAGGGCTGCCCCCAACAGCTTCGTAGTTAAAGCGGTCGAAAAAGGGATCCGCCATGTTTTTGCCAGCCATAATCTCATAAATCGATTCGGCCATTTTAAGAATAACGTTACCGGTAAAACCGTCGCAAACGACAACATCGGCTTTGTCGTTAAATAAATCGCGGCCCTCTACGTTGCCAATAAAGTTGATAGATTTATTGGCTTTTAATAACTGATAAGCGGCTTGCGACAGCACGGTTCCTTTACCTTCTTCCTCGCCCAGATTCATCAGCCCGACTTTGGGTTGTTTGATGCCCAGCACGTACTTGGCGTAGGTATAGCCGATTTCTCCAAATTGCTCCAATACTTCGGGTTTGCAGTCGGCGTTGGCCCCAACATCCAGAAAAATGCCGGTTCTGCCATCTATTTTTGGTAATAAATTAGCGATGCAAGGTCTTATAACTCCTTCCACCGCTTTTACACTAAACATAGCCCCAACCATCATGGCCCCGGTGTTACCGGCGCTGCAGAAGGCATCAACTTCTTTGTTTTTAAGTAGATAGTACCCAACGCTAATGCTAGAGTTTGGTTTTTGCGTCAGGGCTTTAGTGGGATGTTCACCCATCGCAATAACCTCTTCCGCATGAACGATAGCAATTCGGGAAGAGTTGAAGTTTCTCTTCTTTAAATAGGCCTGAATAACGTCTTTTTTCCCAACCAGAACAATTGAAATATCTTCTTGTAAACGTTGGGTAGCCAGAATGGCACCATCGATGATAGCGTCAGGCGCAAAGTCGCCGCCCATTGCGTCCAGGGCAATTCTCATATTTAAGCGGCTACTTCTTTCTCTATCGCCAGCTTGCCACGGTAAAAACCGCACTCTGAACACACCCGGTGGTACAGAACAGGCGAGCCGCAATTAGAGCATTCAGCATGCGTGCTTGGCGTAAGCTTATAATGCGTTCTTCTTTTATCTCTTCTGGTTTTGGAAATTTTACGTTTAGGATGTGCCATTTTTGAAAACTAATAATAATTTATAGGTTAATTCTTGCTTATGTTTTTTAATATGTTCCACCGCGGGTCAATTGGTTCAACCTCATCCGGGTTACCGGATAAGGTTTCATCACTGCTGGTCGCTGTGGAGTAAATCAATATATCGCCTTCGCCGGCTTCATCCGCCGCAAACCGGGGATGTAATTTCTTCATCGGAATGGTCAGCCCTATATAATCAAACAGGTGCTGGGCCAAATTAATTTTTTGCGTGCCAGGCAATATTTGTAAAACGTTTTCATCCAGTTCCAATTCCTCATTACCGTACCTTATCAGCAGGTTCTGATTTATATCTACCGGGAAATCAAAATTTTCCAGGCTACGATCACAGGTAATATTTATTACACCTTTAATATTAAACGCCAGGTTTAACAGCAAAGATGATTTATCTAGTACCAGGTGAGCTGTTAAATTTCCTCCGTTTACCAGGTTTTGCTCAAATAAATTGAAAAAATCATCATTCAGCTTATAGTCATACTCATGTTGCTTATCCTTGAGGTTGACTAAGTTCAAATCAAATTCATGTAGCTTCATCACAATCCGGTTTTTCTAAGCAGAGCGCAAAATTACTAAAACAATCTTAATTTAAAAAATATAACTAAATATTAAATACTAGGAAGAGCCACTGCCTGACGTTTCCGGATAATATCGCACGCCAGGAACAACGCTTCGCGGAAGGAGGTTTCCCGGGCCAGGTTTTTACCCGCGATGTCATAAGCTGTGCCGTGGTCTGGCGAAGTACGGACAATGGGTAAGCCAGCGGTAAAATTAACCCCGGTTTCGAAAGCAAGTGTTTTAAACGGAATAAGCCCCTGGTCGTGGTACATAGCCAGTACCGCATCTACTTGAGCGTGATGGCCGGTGCCGAAAAAACCGTCGGCGGGGTAGGGGCCAAATATTAAATGACCTTTATTTTTTAATTGGTTCAGGGCTGGCAATATAATTTCTTCTTCTTCTTTGCCCAGTAAACCTTTTTCGCCGGCGTGCGGGTTTAAGCCCAGCACAGCAATACGGGGTTTCTGTATACCAAAATCTTTTTGGAGGGAGCCCAGCAGTAAGTTAAGCTTTATTATCAGCAGTTCCGGCGTTAGCTTGTGCACCACGTCTTTTAAAGGAATATGCCCTGTTACAGTAGCTACCCGCAGTTTATCGCTCACCAGAAACATCAGACTTTCGGGCGAATCGAAAAAAGAAGTTAAATATTCGGTGTGACCGGGAAATTTAAAATCTTCGGCCTGAATATTATCTTTATCAATCGGGGCGGTTACTAGGCCATCCAGCCATCCGCTTTTAAGGTCCTGGCAAGCGGCCTGCAACGATCGCAAAGCTGCTTTCCCGGATTCAGGCGTGGGTTTTCCTGGCGTCAGCTCGTAATCTTCGTCCCAGCAATTTATTACATTTACCCGTTTGGCTTCCAGGGTTTCGGCCGTTTGGTATTGCTGAAATGAAAAACCTTCGAGGCCAAGGTTCTTCCGCATTTTATTTATTATTTGTCCGGAACCGTAAATAACCGGGTTGCAATAATTAAGGATGCGATTATCGGCCAGGGTTTTAAGAATTACTTCGGGGCCTATGCCGTTAAAATCACCCAGGCTGATGCCTATTTTTATTTTGTTTTTTGTATCCACAGTATGGTTCGGAACTTATAGTAAATTATACGTAGGCGTTAGGGGAGAGATAAAGTTTATGCTGAGACGGAAAGTAAATATTCGTAAAGCAACCGGACGCCGCTACCGGTACCTTTTATACCCCGGTAATTATCGGGAGCGGGCAAAAAGGCAGTGCCCGCAATATCCAGGTGAATCCAAGGGTAATCGGTAAAATATTGCAGGAATTTACCGGCCGAAATGGCGCCGGCTTCGGCACCGCCCAGGTTTTTAAGGTCGGCAATATCGGATTCCAGGTGTTGCTGGTATTCATCCCACAACGGAAATTCTACCAGGCGTTCATGCACCGCTTCGCCGGCTTTTTTAAAGGCCTCCACGGTATCGGATGAGGCATTTGACATCATGACCAACCCTTCTTTGCCCACCGCCCGGGCTGCAGCGCCCGTTAAAGTGGCAATATCAATAACCAGTTCGGGGTTGTATTTTTTAGCAAATGTTAAGGCATCGGCCAATATCAGGCGGCCTTCCGCATCGGTATTCATTACCTCTACGGTTTGCTGGCTAAACATGGTAATAACGTCGCCGGGCGCAAAGGCGCGACCGCCGGGGCGGTTGTCGGTAGCCGGTATCAGGCCGATTACATGCAACGGAATATTGTTTTTCGCCAGCGCCTGTATCACGCCCACAACCGCAGCCGCGCCTGCCATGTCGGATTTCATCCAATCCATGCTGTTGGGCGTGGGCTTCAGGCTCAAACCGCCAGTATCGTAAACCACTCCTTTGCCGACCAGTACGTAGGGTTTGCTATTTTTTACGTTTTCCGGTTTCCACTCCAGAATATTAAAGGTTGGAGGGTCCAGACTTCCCTGGTTCACGGCCAGCAAACCACCCATTTTAAGGGCCTGGATTTGCAACATATTTAATACTTCGGTCCGGAAGCCGGCTTCTTCGCCAATAGCCACGATGCTTTCGCTGAACTGCTCCGCCGACTGGTTGTTGTGTGGTTCGTTTACTAAATTGCGGGCCAGGCAAACCGCCGCCCAAACAGATTCCCAGGCATTTACTTCTTTTTCCGAAACGGCAGGCCCGGTTAGGACCAAAGTTTGCAAGGGCGAAATATCTGATTTATTTGTTTTGTATTTGGTGTATTCATAATTACTCAGGAACAAGCCCTCGGCCAAATATTGTAAGGCACGACTGTCCGTGTAATCGGCAATTTGTATTTCCGTAACTTTGCTTTCTTTCAGGTGCTTTTGCAAGGTAAAGCCTGCTTTTCGCAAGTCTTCGTGGTAGATGCCCTCTTTAGGTTGGGGCGTTACGACCACCAGGTAAAACCGGTACGTGTACCGATTAACCAATATCAATTTGGTTTTATGCAGCAGTTGTTGCCGGATGTATTCGGCTTCTTCTAGACTAAAATCTTCTCCTGGCACCTCATAATCCGGGCCAATGATAAAAGCAGTATCTATATTTTTACTTATTCTTGTACCGTATTTAAGCTGTGTTGGCATAGGAATCGTATCTTTAACCCGCAAGTTAATAAAGTTTGGTTTACGTGCACAGGGAATTAGGATGTTACAGTTTAAAAATAAGGAAATGCCAACCAATTGATTTTCAAATATTTAATTAGGTAACCTCGCTAATTTTTAAATTCGCAGCATCGGGCATTTGTTTGTCGCTGATAGTAAGCCGTTTAAACAGAATAAATAGATGGAAAGCTGGTGATAAGAAAATTATTTATTCTTGATTCAACTGTGCAGAAAAAATTGGGCTCGCATCGGAAGAACAGGGTAAAGAAAGCCAAATACTGTAATTAATGGAAACGGGTCTTCTTACTTAAATCAGACGAACGGCGCCCTGGTTCTATATCAACGGCAGCTTGTTATAAAAAAAAAGAATATTTATACTTAATAAATTAAAATTGCTCTGAAAAAAAAGACCCGTTGGCCAGGTTCCTTAATCAACTGGCAAGAGCAGCGAACCTGGCTTCAATTATTACTAAATTTATTAGGCAGTTCATAGTAAGTATTATGGCCAGATTAGGACCGGGACGTGCACCAGTAGCTAAATATTAAAACATCATTTATAAATTTAAAGACCAGAAAAAGCGTTTATAATACATGCAAAAGGTTAAACCAAAAAAACATTTAGGGCAGCATTTTTTAACGGATCAGCAAATTGCCCGGGCTATTGTGGACCTGTTGCAATTACCAGCTGAAACCCGCAACGTGCTGGAAATAGGACCCGGAATGGGGGTGTTAACGCAGTACCTGGTATTAAAACAAGAGTTGAACCTGTCGGTGATCGAAATTGATCCGGAATCAGTGGTATACCTGAAAGCAAATTACCCGTCCTTACACGTCAAAATTATCTCTGCTGATATTCTGAAGACTGATTTAAGCAAGCATTTTGAGGGTAATTTAAGCGTTATCGGCAACTTTCCTTATAATATATCGAGCCAGATATTTTTTAAAGTGCTGGCGCACCGGCAGCAGGTAACGGAAGTAGTAGGCATGTTGCAGAAAGAAGTGGCCGAACGGCTGGCCGCCCCGCCAGGTTCTAAAGTTTATGGTATTTTGAGTGTGCTTTTACAGGCTTTTTATACCATCAAGTACGAATTTACGGTGCCCCCACACGTGTTCGACCCGCCTCCCAAAGTACAATCGGCGGTAATCCGGTTGGTGCGCAACGATATTGCTGCTTTGAACTGCGACGAGAAGAAGTTTTTTGAAGTAGTAAAACAGAGTTTTGGTACCCGCCGCAAAACGCTGCGTAATTGCCTGAAGCCTTATCGCTTGCCCGAAACAGTTACCAGCCTGCCGGTTTTCGACCAGCGGGCGGAGCAATTAGGTGTGGCAGATTTTGTGGAACTTACCAGACTCATCGAAGCGAATACCTGAGGTCATGCCAGTAGAAATTACCAAAAATTATATCGAACAGATAGAGGAAGCGGTTGAGCAGCAAAACGCCGAATTTATCATTTCGAGCTTGGAAGATATGTATCCGGCCGATATTACCACGGTATTATACGAACTGGATACGGAACAATCGAAATATGTACTCGACCTCCTGGACCCGGACGTTGGCGCCGAAATATTAAGCGGCCTGGATGCCGATGTGCGCACCAATTTCTTAAAATCATTTACCAGCGAAGAGGTTGCCCGCTACGTAAACCTGATGGAGTCGGATGATGCGGTAGACATACTGAATGAGCAGAAGGTGCAGTCGCGGGAAGAAATTATTTCGTTTCTGGATAACGAAGAGAAGACGGCCTACATCATCGACCTGCTGCACTACGAAGAAGATTCGGCGGGTGGGCTCATGGCCAAAGAGCTGATTAAAGTAAATGTAAACTGGCGGGTGCGGCAGTGCATCGAAGAAATCCGGCGGCAGGCCGAAACGGTAGAGCAGGTTTACGCTGTTTACGTGGTAGATGACCGCGATCGGTTAATTGGCCGCATCGCCATGACTACCCTTATTCTCTCGAACGATGATGTGCTGATTGAAGAGCTCTTCGACGAAGATGTGATCTCCATTGAAACTTACCGGAAAGATACCGAAGTAGTGGATATTATGCAGAAGTACGACCTGGAAGCCATACCGGTTGTAGACTCGCAGGGCAAACTGATGGGCCGCATCACCATCGACGACGTGGTAGATGTTATTCAGGAACAGGCCGAAACCAGTATCCAACTCATGTCGGGTATTACCGAGGACGTAGAAGAAGACGACACCGTGCTCCGGTTATCGCGGGCCCGCTTGCCCTGGCTGCTCGTAGCCATGGTGGGTGGTTTGTTAGGGGCTGAATTTATTCAATTATTTACCGCCGAAATAATGATGGTTCCGGCCATGGCCGGCTTTATACCCATTATTACGGCTACCGGGGGCAACGTAGGTATTCAGTCCTCCTCTTTGATTATCCAAACCCTGGCCAGCAAACAGATAATTTTTGACAACATGGCGCAACGCTTAGTCAAAGTTTTATTAGTGGCGCTGGTCAATGCGCTTATTATCTCGTCGCTCGTGATGGGTTTTAATTTAATGTTCAACGAAAATCCCCGTTTATCTTTGGTGGTGTCCATTGCCTTGTTCAGCGTGGTAATGTTGTCGTCGCTGATGGGTACCATCACGCCCATGATCCTGGACCGTTTTGGCATTAATCCCGCCATTGCGGCGGGGCCTTTTATTACCACCGCCAACGATTTGCTGGGGCTGGCAGTGTATTTTCTGGTAGCTTCCCTGCTCTTACACCTTTAACCTGACCCGCATCGCATGACGCCTTTTCCTTTTTCCTGCCTCATCATCGATCACATGCACCCCTCTATTGTGCCTATGCTCGAAGATATTGGTATAACCGTCGATTACCGGCCGGAACTGAAACCGAACGAAATACCGGATCTATTGCCGCAGTTTGATGGCCTGGTAGTTAGGAGTAAAATAAAAATAACTGCAGATTTGATACAGCGGGCGGACAAGCTAAAGTTTGTGGGCCGGGCCGGTGCTGGGGTAGATAATGTTGACGCAGCTGCGTTGGCCGGCAGAGGCATTGCCTTAATTAATGCTCCTGAAGGAAACGCGGATGCCGTTGGCGAATTTACCCTTGGTTTGTTGCTTGCCTTATTCCGGAATGTGGTAAAAGCCGATAAAGAAGTGCGGGCCTTCCAGTGGCAGCGGGAAGAAAACCGGGGTGAAGAAATAATGGGTAAAACCATCGGCATCATCGGATATGGGAACATGGGCCGGGCATTTGCCCGCCGTTTAGCGAGTTTTAACTGCCAGGTGTTAGCCTACGACCTGAACGATGGGCTGGCAGCCGATGAATTTGCCCAACTGGTTCCTTTAAACCAGCTATTTGCCCATTCCGACGTGGTAAGCCTGCATATTCCATTTACGCCCAACAACCGTCATTTTGCTGGCGAAGCCTTCTTTGAGTCTTTTGCCAAAAATATCTGGTTCCTGAATACCGCCCGGGGCGAAATAGTAGATCAGGAGGTGCTAATTGCCGGGTTAAAATCCGGTAAAATCCGAGGCGCGGCCCTGGATGTACTCGAAAACGAACAATTGCGCACCTTAACAGAAAGGCAAAAAGCCGGGTTCGAATTTCTTTCTACTACAAATAATGTTATTTTAACGCCTCATATTGGCGGTTGGTCGCACCAATCTTACGTAAAAATAAACGAGGTGCTGGTGCGTAAAATAAAAGCTTTGCTGGCCGGCTGAAATGCCCAATCCTATAAAAAACGTTACTGCCGCTACATTAAAGCATTAAACCAACTAAACTAACCGGACCGGGTAAATTCTGCCTTCATTAAATTTACCTAATAGAATATTTTTCGTATCTTGCATTAAGAACGGTCTGAACGCAGACCGTTCTTTTTATTTTACCTGATGTTAATAAACCAATTATAATTATGGGAACTGTTTCTTATTACACTGCGGAGGGTTTACAAAAGTTAAAAGACGAACTCGCAGAATTAAAAACAAAAGGACGCTCCGAGGTGGCCCGGCAATTAGCCGAAGCCCGGGACAAAGGAGATTTAAGCGAAAATGCCGAATATGATGCTGCCAAAGATGCGCAGGGTCACTTGGAATTAAAAATCTCGAAACTCGAAGAAGTGGTAGGGAATGCGCGCCTAATAGACGATTCTAACCTGGATTTAAGCAAAGCCCTCATCCTGTCGAAGGTGAAAATCAAAAACCTGAAAAACGGTATGGTAATGGATTATTGCCTGGTTTCGGAAGAAGAAGCGAATCTGGCCGCCGGTAGGATATCTGTTAAATCGCCCATCGGCAAAGGTTTGTTAGGTAAATCGGTCGGCGATGTCGCCGAAATAACCATCCCGGCCGGGGAAATAAAATTTGAAATATTAGAAATATCGCGTTAACAGCCATGGAAACCATCTTCACCAAAATAATTAAAGGCGAAATACCCGCTTATAAAATAGCAGAAGATGAGCGCTTCCTGTCGTTTTTAGATGTTTCGCCTTTACAAAAAGGGCATACGCTGGTAATTCCCAAAGTCCAAACCGACTATATTTTTGATCTGGACGACAGCTTACTGGCCGATATGTGGATACTTGCGAAAAAAGTAGCTGGTGCCGTTAAAAAAGCAACCGATTGTAAAAGGGTAGGAGTTGCCGTTATCGGCCTGGAAGTTCCCCACGCGCACATTCACCTCATCCCAATTAACGAGATGAACGACATGAATTTCGCGCAGCCCAAAAAGAAGTTTTCTTCGGAAGATATGGAAGCCATCGCAACTAAAATCCGGGCGCAGTTATAGATTTTAAAATTTGATAAAAAGACCTTACAGATAGTTTTCTGTAAGGTCTTTTTTATTTAGCCCCGAATTATTTTATTTTGGTTCGGCTTAATACATTCAAAAAAGATAAAAAATATTCCCATATATCTATGCAGGTAAATAATAATCCTATTTGGCTGATGAGTTCGGCATTTGATAAACTGAAGTTGCCCGAATTAATTTCCCGGGCCCAAACCATTGGGGTGCAGGGTATCGACCTATGCGTATTCCGGCGCGATGGTACCCGGCAGGATCACGTAGCTACCCACCTGGATTATGAACAATTTAACCTGGAGGATGCAAAAAAAACCTTACAATTGTTTAACAGAGCAAACCTGAAATTATCGGTTGGGGCTTTCGAAAACCTGATTGGAGGGCCGGAAGGAGAACGCCGGAAAAACCAGGATCACCTGCTGAAACTAATCCGGATGGCTCATTTATTGGGTGGTAACCAAAATGAGGTAAAAGTGGGTACTTTTGTCGGGTTTAACCACGAAATAGGTAATCAGGAAGGTGGATTCCAGAAAAACCTGGAAGAATACGCCCGCGTATTCAGGCCTATTATCAAATATGCCGAAGACTTAGGCATAACGGTGCTGTACGAAAATTGCCCTATGGAAGGCTGGCGCTCTGCCTCTTACACAACTACTTTTAATAATCTAACCGGGGTGCTGGCAGCCCGCAAACTCATGTATGCCCTTATTCCGAGTCCGGCCCACGGCGAAATATATGATCCGTCGCACGACGTTTGGCAGCACGTAGATCCCGTGGCGGTAATGCAGGAAACTGATTTTTCGCGTTTGCACCGGATACACGTTAAAGCTACCCGTAATTTACACAACCGCGTGCGGGCCCACTGGGGCGGTATGTACCCGGCGCAGGCCGTAGAAAAATCTCTGGCCGAAAAAGCAGGGGTACCGGTACCGGCCCATGATTGGGACCGGCACAATTACGAAGCGATGCTGCCGGGTTTCGGCGGTTCCGACAGCATGGACTGGCGGGCATTTGTGGATATAATAAAAGCCAAAGGTTTTAACGGCCCATTCGAAATTGAAAACGAAGCCAAAAATTCGAAAGATACCGGCAACCTGGAAGCTACTGTTCAGGGTTTTACTGGCGCCATTTACGCCCTGATGCCTATGTTATGGCCCCTTACGCCAGCCGGTTACCAGTACGACCAAAGCCAGCAAAAACCATTGATTGAAGTAGCCAATACAGATATTCCGGTAGTTACCATGGAACAATTGCTGTAGGCATTTTTTAGAAATATTATGATGAACTAACCTAAATTAAGGTCAACATTGCCTTATTTTATCCGGCCCGGGTTATCCGTCAGAAAGCTTTTCCAGGATTTGGTACCGGCCTGGGTGTTAACCCCTTTCTGGTAATGATGACACAGGGCTACTGCCAAGGCATCGGTGGCATCTAATAACTTAGGAATATTGTATAATTTAAGAATCTGACCCAGCATGTGGGCTACCTGTTCTTTGGAGGCGTTGCCGTTGCCCGTTATGGATTGTTTAATCCGTTTCGGAGCATATTCGACGTAAGGAATATCCCGTGATAAGGCGGCGGCAATAGCTACTCCCTGGGCGCGTCCCAGTTTTAGCATCGACTGTACGTTGTTCGAGAAGAATTGGGCTTCAATGGCCATCTCGTCGGGTAAATATTGGTTAATCAACTCGATGGTGCCGTCGTAGATGCGTTTTAATTTAACAGCGTGGTTTTTTTCACGTTTGAGGTTAAGGGTATCGTAGGTGAGTACCTTTATTTTAGATCCGGTAACTTCAATCAGGGCAAAGCCCATAATGGTGGTGCCGGGGTCAATTCCCAGGATTAATTTATTATTTAAAAGGGTAGGCGAAGCTTTTATCATGGATTTACAAAGCTACGAACATATCGGCAGCATCTAAAATTCAGGGCGGGCTAATTAAAATTAACCTAAAACCGATACCTTTAAGCAGATTAAAAGAAAATAATACCCCATGTTTGATAATAAGCGTTTTGAGGCCGCTATTCAGAAGTTTGATGAAGTCAACGCCGAAGACCCGCAAACCGAAGTAGTGGATGGTGTTTCCTATCCCAAGGAAGTTTTGTATGCCCAACGCATGACTACTTGTTTAAACAAGGTTGCGCCGGATGCTTCAGAAGCGTTGCAACTGGCCGTTCGTTGCCAGCATATTCGACGATGGGCTATCCCGCGTCAGGATTTTCCAATGGATAAAGTAGGTTACCACAAATGGCGCAACAGCCTGAAAAGTTACCACGCCGAAATAGCCGGTCAGCTATTAGAGGAGGTGGGCTACGATCCTGAGATCATTGGGCGGGTACAATTCTTGGTGCAGAAACGACAACTGAAAATAGACCCGGAAGTGCAGCTCCTGGAAGATGTTATTTGCCTGGTATTTCTGGAATATTATTTTCTGGATTTTGCCCGGCAGCACGAAGAGGAAAAGATTATAGATATTGTGCAGAAAACCTGGCGTAAGATGACTCCCAAGGGGCACGAATGGGCACTGCAATTAGCTTTGCCAGCCGAAGCGCAGGCATTAGTTGCAAAAGCTTTGGCGTAAAAATTAAAATAAAATTGCTATGAAAAATAACCGGGTTTTATTTGCCTCGCTAAGCTTGGCTGCTGTTCTGTTTTCGGGTTTTGCAACACCGCTGTTTAGGCCAGCACCCGTTAAAGAACTGGCGGTCACTGCAGCCAACCTAACCATGTACTGGATTGATACGGAAGGCGGGGCGGCTACTCTTTTGGTTACACCGGCCGGTGAATCAGTATTAATTGACACCGGCAATCCGGGTGGGCGCGATGCCGAACGCATTTTTCAGGTGGCCCGGAATGTAGCCGGCCTGAAACAAATCGACCACCTGGTAACCACCCACTGGCACATCGATCATTACGGAGGAGCGGCTGAACTGGCCCAGAAAATTCCCATCATCGAAGTAATTGATAAAGGCGTGCCGGCCAGCCTACCCGAAGACCAGAACTTTGCCCGGAATATTAAACCTTACCAGGATATGGCCGTCAAAAAAAGATCGTTGATTAAACCAAACGAAACCATTAAACTACAACGGTTGGCGAAGGGCTTACCAAACCTGACCATCCGTTTTGTAGGGGTTGACAAGAAATTTGTGGCGGTGACCAAAGCGGTAAAGAGCGCCGAAACGTGCGAAAATGCGACGGATAAAGCGCCTGACACTTCCGACAACGCCAACAGTACAGTGCTGGTAATGGATTACGGTCCGTTCCGGTTCTTCGATGGCGGTGACCTGACCTGGAATATTGAAAAGAACCTGGTTTGTCCGGATAACCTTGTGGGTACAGTTGATGTATTTCAGGTAAACCATCACGGTCTCGATCAGAGTAATAACCCGCTGTTGATAAAAAACCTGTCGCCTACCGTTAGCATCATGAACAATGGCACCCGCAAAGGAGGCGGTCCTGAAACCATTACTACCCTCCGCAATACCCCCAGCATCCAGGCCGCTTACCAGTTGCACAAAAATATTCGGGTTGATTCGCAGTTTAATACCCAGGAGCCTTATATTGCGAACCTGGAAGAAAATTGTAAAGCCAATTATATAAAATTATCGGTAGCGCCCGACGGTAAAAAATATACCGTCAGTATTCCGGCCACCAACCACCAGAAAACCTTTACTACTAAAACTGTTCACTAAATATTAAAACCTTAACATACATGAGAAAACAACTTTACTTCCTACTGGCCGCCCTATTGTGGTGCGGCGTAACTACTTCAGCCATGAGTCAGAGAAAAACCACTCCACAACCCAAGCCGCTATTAATCAAAGAAAATGAAGGCTTGTTGCGCCATGTTGTATTATTTAAATTTAAAGATTCTGCCACTCCCACGCAGGTGAAACAAGTAGAACGGGCTTTTTCGGCCTTACCGAGTAAAATAACTACCATTGTCGATTACGAATGGGGTACGAATATGAGTCCTGAAAACCTGGCACAAGGTTTTACCCATTGCTTTCTGGTAACTTTTAAAAATGCCGCCGATCGTGACGCTTACCTGCCGCACCCAGCCCACAAAGAATTCGGTAGTATTTTAGGCCCCTATCTGGATAAAGTATTAGTGATTGATTTTATCGGGGCGAAGAATTAAATAATATTGGAAGATTGCCGGTTCATTATTTAGAACAGATAAAATTCTTGAGAACTGGCCATATTTAAAATCAAAAGCCTGGGAAGTAATTAACTTCTTAGGCTTTTATTTTACGGGAAAGTCTAAAGGTTTTACTTTAAAAGCTGGCTGAGGTTAGTATCAGTTGATAAAACCATCGACGTCAAGCTAAGAGGAATATTGCTCTTTTGTATGGTTCTGTATTAGAAGCCTGCTTTTCAACTGGTAGGGAGTTGGACCTGTTGATAATGGCAGCTTTTCAATTGGCTGGCCAAAACTTCCTTTTATATTCACCACCGGCTAATATCAGGCGGGTGTGGAAGGGAAATATTCCAAAATATTCCCTGACGGCTACGGTGTTATCACCTAACCCGGCGGTTAATTATTAGAGATTAAATTAGTCCGAGTTGCTGCATCATGGCCATTTGGTTCCAAATTTCTCATCGCTTTGCTACCCTTCCATTTATTGCGTGGTCAATAATAAGCCCTTCAATTTCTACTGCTATGCCAGTGGCTGGTATTTCAGCAAAAGGTCCAGTGTAGGTTCCTTTAGCGGTCCACCTGATGCTAACTTTTTCTCCGGTGGCAAATTGATCATCGATAGTAAAATGCAAATCTGGGAATGAACCTAGAAGTCCTGCTATCATTTGCCTGAGGTTATCTAATGAAAGGTCCAGTTGCGGATTATCATTAATATAAATAACACAATTAGGCTGGAATACTTCGTCAGCCATAGAGATATTACCACTATTCAAACCATCCACCCATTTCTGTTCGTATGCTGAAATCATCAGGGTAGTATTTTCTTGATTAATCATGATAGTTTCTGTATTTTAAAGTGAAGAAGTTTGATGAATTAAATCTGCTTTCTAAGCAGATATTTAGAAGGTAGGTGTAATTCCGCAAAAAATATTAGTATTGCCGCCACTGACAAGCCGAAGGGCAGGGAGCGTCAGCGCAAAGCTGCCTCTTAAGTATTTGTAGAACTTAGGGGTATAATACCGCTAAATTTTAAGTGCCTTGAGATGCGCTAGTAATTACGAACAGTTGGTTTACTTAACTTAGTAAATCCAGATGAAAGAAAAAAAGTTA
>JAQBNV010000232.1 GCA_028288395.1 Adhaeribacter sp.
CGGGCCGGACGTTGGTTTGGTCAATGCCATTTTTAAATTCAATTATCCAGCGTTGGGCAAGCTCGGCCGCGGTTTCGGTAAAGGCCCAGGGAGGCAGGTATTTGTTTTCGCGGGCACCGTAATAACCGGTATTGGTAATAATTTGCAGGCCGCTTTGCTCGGCCAGCAGTTGCAGCAAACGCACATCCCGGCCCAGAAAAGCGGGCGTACACTCAAAAATGCTTTTCACCCCAGCCCGTCGGGCGGAACGTAAATACGGTAAAACAGTTGCCGCTACCTCGTCCGGATGCCAGCGATCTAAACTGATTTTATCAGCCCCAACAAAATCTACCAGAAAGTGTTCGTGGATGAGTGCCTTACCCAGTTGAGCCGGCGACATAGGGCCCTGCAGGGTCATAATGGTGGACTGGCGTTTGGTACTGCCCGCCAGCAAACCGCCGAGGCTGGCGAGCAGAAAAGCCCTACGGGTATAGGATGGTGCCATAGTGTAAAAGTTGCGTTTCCGGATGCAGTTTGAAGGAACAGTAACGAGTGACGTTCCGGTAATAAATTGCAACGTTTACCCGGACAAATGGCGGTTAAGATAAGGGCTAAAATATTACATTAAAAATTTAGGCTGCCACCACGCCGGCAAATGGGAATTAATAGAAGTAAGCAGCTACATTACCACTATTATTTTGCCGGTGGTGTGTTTCGTTTGAATTTGCCGCAGGGCTTCGGCAGTATCGGCTAGCGCGTATTTGGCGCTAACGTGCACTTTCAGCCGACCGGTGTTGGCTAATTCCCGCAGGTGTTCCAGTTGGGTGCTGTTGGGCTCTACAAATACATATTTAAAGTCTATTGTGGGGTCCAGGCCTTCGCCCTGGTGCAGAATGGATACCAGTTTGCCGTTAGGTTTCAGGGAGGGCAACGCTTGCATCAGGGTCTCACCGGCCGCACAATCAAAAATCAGGTCTATGCCGTCCGGTGCTATTCTTTTTATGGCTGCCGCCAAATCCGGCTGCCGGTAGTCGATGGTGGCCTCAGCACCTAATTCCCGCATAAAGGCATGATTTTTCTCGCTGGCTACGGCTAGCACCCGCGCGCCTTTTAAGTTAGCTAACTGAATGCCTAAACTGCCCACACCACCCGAGGCACCCAAAATAAGGACTGTTTGACCCGCCTGTAAGTTGCCCGCCTCGTACAGCGAATGGTAAGCCGTCAGCCCAACCAAAGGGATGCCGGCGGCTTCTTCCCATCCTATATTTTCCGGCCTTTTCGCCAGGTAACTTTCCGGAATTACAATGTATTCGGCAAAGGTGCCGTTTTGCACTACTGGCCGCCGGGCATAAGCGTACACTTCGTCGCCAACCGCAAAACGGCGGGCGCTAAAGCCACGTTCTTCCACAATACCGGCCACGTCCCAACCCGGAATAATGGGAAAAGTATGCTGGAGGAAATTTTTTAAATATCCTTCCCGTACGGCGTTATCAACCGGGTTTACGCCGGCTGCCTGGATGCGGAGAAGTACTTCTCCTTCTTTTATTTCGGGTACATCCAGGGTGCGGATTTGTATCTTTTCTGGGCCGCCGAATTCGTCGTAAACGGCGGCTTGCATTTGTCTGGCCATGGTAGTAGGTTATAAAATATTCGAAGCAATTTGTTCTTATACCGCCAATCGGGGAAAGAGGTTAACCGGCCAGGGATAAAGATTTATTCCGCATTAATATTATGCCACTATCACTAGTTGTGTGCCGTGTGACTTGTGTAATAAATACAGCATATTTTCAACTTAGGGCAGTTACAAACTCGACCTTTATATTATTTTGGAGGCGCATAGGAGCTGGTTCTGCTCATCTATCGGGCCATACTCCTGATTTAAATAAAAACGATTTACGTACAGACTAAATATTTTTGGCCTGGAAAATAATTTTATTTCTTCCAGGGATATATAAAATTTTGTAGATTTCTAAATCAGATTAAATCGGTTATGGGACTGAGGGCTAACATTCCCTTCCTAATTATTTATTTTGTTAATTTTTCCGAAAGCCAGGTTGGGTAACTTGCCGGCGTTACCGAGCAGGCGCAGCCAATTATTCATCTGTCTGGGGGATCCGGCCGGAAGCAGAGTGCCAGAAATAATACTTAAATATCGCCGGATTAAATGACCTTATTGTCTTCAAAAGATATGAAAACCTTAGTTTGTACCACCCCCGGGCAACTGGATTACTGCGAGGGAGAAAAGCCAATATTAGCCAAGGGCCAGGCCATTATTAAAATTAAGCGCATTGGCATTTGCGGCACCGATTTACACGCTTTTGAAGGCACGCAGCCCTTCTTCGAATATCCGCGTATTCTGGGCCACGAGTTGGCCGGCGAATTAATCGCTTTTGAAGATGCGCCGGGTTTTGCTATAGGAGAGGCCGTAACATTTATTCCTTACTTTAATTGCAGAACCTGTATTGCTTGCCGGTCGGGAAAACCGAACTGCTGTATCCAGCTAAAAGTTTGCGGGGTGCACGCCCACGGGGGCATGGTCGAATATTTGTCGGTGCCCAGTTATACGCTGGTCCACGGCGTTGGCTTAAGCTTCGACGAACTGGCCCTGGTAGAACCCTTGGCCATTGGCGCTCATGGGGTGAGGCGGGCGGCGGTGCAACCCGGCGAGTTTGTGCTGGTAATCGGGGCAGGGCCGATTGGATTGGGCACCATGGAATTTGCCCGTATTACCGGCGGACAAGTAATTGCCTTGGATAT
>JAQBNV010000262.1 GCA_028288395.1 Adhaeribacter sp.
AAGCTATCGTCGCAGAGATGCGTGGCGTCCAGAATAATATTCAGGCGCGCCATTTCTTTTAATAATTCTTTACCCGGCCCACTCAAGCCACCGGTGGCATCGGTTCCGTTGGCGTATCTACCCGGCCCGTAGTGCGCCAAACCCACTGCCCGCAAACCCTGTTCATAAGCCTGCTCCAGGTGTCCAACCGAAACAATCGAATCAGCTCCCTCCAGACTAAGAATGTAGCCAATTGGTTTCTTTTCGTTCGGTTCGTCGTTTTGCCATAAAGTCAAATGGTTTTCCAGGGTCGTCCGGTTAGTGATGGGGGTTAGTTCTCCGGCGGCTTCCATGGCGCGGTACCAGGCCAGTTGGCCCTGCGTTTGGGCCCAGGCCTGCTCCGGTGAGTGCCAGCCCGGCAAAGGGTTTTCGGGGGCCACAAACCGCGCAATCTGGGTGGCTACTACCAGGCCAATATTGCCTTTACGCAGTTCCGGAAAGGCGACGGTACCTTTTCCCCGGTCAGGCAAATCGGACTTACCGGCTTCCCTGGCCCGGATGGCGGTCACCGGCTGCCGTAAATCCCGGTTCCACTCCATGGCATTCATGGCTAAATCTAAATGAGCATCTATTATAAACATAAATATTTTTTAAACCGTGATAAACCGGTTGCGGGATATTACCTGCCACGCGGTTTTTACCTGACCTTCCGCTACCACAAACGCCTGCTCGTAAAGGGCACAGGTGGGGCAAATATGCAGCGGCACACCGTAAAAAATATCCCCTACCCGGTAATTATTATTTGGGTTTACTTTTATGACCAGGTGTTCTTCGCTCTGGCTGAGGGCTTCTACATCCGGGGCATTTAAAAATGTTACCCGCGGCAGCGGATTTTCGGCCGCAATGGATTTATGTCCCAGGTCTAAGCAAAAGGTTTCGTTATCTATTTTGGAAATAATCCGGGTAAGCACCAGGGCAGCAAATTTAAAGTTCTGCTCCGGCAGCGCTTGCTGGTAACCCCAATCCCAGAAGATAAAGGTGCCTGGGCTACATTCTACCCCGCTCCGCTGGGCGTGAACCGGGAAAGTAGGCGAGCCGCCCGCTACCAGCACCGGTTCCGGGAAACCGGCCGTTTTAATTTGGGCTGCCAAAGCCAGCACCGGGGCAAAAGCTTCATCACTTTTTCTTTTTCTTTGGGCTAAATCTTTATCCCGCAGATGCCCATCGTAGGCGTGCAGACCGATGGGCGTAATACCCGGCATTTCCTGACAGGCCCGGTAAAGGTCTAAGGCTGGTGGACCGGGTTTGATACCGGATCGGTTCATACCAACGTTTAAATCAATAAATACGGGTAATTCCCGGCCAGCCTGACTGAATATTTCCGCCAGGGCCGCGGCCGAAACGGGGTTATCTACTAAACAGGAATATTGCGTAGCCGGGTACGTGGTGGTTAATTTCAGGAGCCGGTTTATTTTAGGACCTACTGGTTGGTAAGCCAGCAGTACATCCGGCGCCCCCGCTATGCCCAGCATTTCGGCTTCGGCAATGGTGGCGCATTTAAATTTGGTGATGCCCGCCTGCTGCAACAATTGGGTAACTTCAGCCATTTTGTGGGTTTTAACGTGGGGCCGCAGCCTTTGCACGTCCGGCAACATTTTTTTTAGCAGATCAATATTATCTTTCACCCGTGCCGGATAAACAACCAGCGATGGCGTGTCGATGGTGTCTACGTTGCTTATCCTATACCAATTTAATTCTTCTGCCGACATAAATATGAAAACTAGATTAATTCAAAAAGGGCTTCTACTTCAACGGGAATATTATCAGGCAGTGATCCCATACCAACGGCACTACGAACGCCAATGCCGTTTTCTTCTCCCCAGATTTCGGAGAATAATTCGCTGCAGCCATTAATTACAAAAGGATGCTGCAGAAACTCCGGGGTGCAGTTTACCATTCCCAAAACTTTTATTACCCGCTTCACCCGGTTTAAGGTGCCCAGATTGCTTTTTAAAGTAGCCAGAATAGCTAAGCCTACCTGGCGCGCCGCTACTTTTCCTTCTTCGGCGGTTAAATCATTTCCTACCCGACCAAATATCAGGCTGCCATCAGTCTGGACGGGACCATGGCCAGAAACGTATAAATATTTTCCGTCCTGGATCACAGGTTTGTAAACCCCAACGGGCTTGGGAGCGGGCGGCAAAAGGATGTTTAATTTCTCTAGTCGGGTATCCGGAGTCATTGGTTGGTATTTAAAAAGATGAACAAATAAACTTAAAAAGTTAAAAGCTAATCTATCATAGCTATTCAGACCACGCCTAAAGATGGATGAACGCTTTTGTAATTTAGCTGCCTAAAAGTAAGAGAAAATTTCGGCCGGTAAAATTATTCCGCCTGGGCTTTAAAAAACGATGGCTTTCCTTGCTGCTGGAATGCTGCCCCGGTACAAAAAACCAAGTTAAATCAGATAAGTATGGCTCCGGCGTAATCGGCAAACGTAAATTTAACTTACTCTAATTTTAAAGCAAAAAAAACAGCGCCGGTAAACTATACCGGCGCTGTTTTTAAATAAGGATATAATCTGCCTTATTAATTTTCGGGTTTTTAATTTGTTCCGGAGCCGGAAGTATTATTTTCCTGGCGGTTAAGCTGCATGGGGTTTTGGCCGCCCGCAGAGCCCCGGGGAAGCCGCTGCTCCCGGAATAGTTCGAACTTAGACGGTACCTGCTCCCGCGGCCAGGTATTATTTGTTTCATCAATATCAGCCGTTTCGCGGTTCGGGTCAAGTTTTACACTTTTAACTTCCTTGCTTTTGGCAAAAACCTTTGTAACCTGCTGCTCATTCTTCCGCCAGATATAAGCCGAAATGCGTTCGGTTTCGGTGGTTCCATCGGTAAAAGTCCACTCCAGCACCAGCGGCATTACCAGGCCGCCGAGGTTCTGGAATTCCAGTTCGTAGAAGAAGGTTTTGGCTTTATAAAAATCCTGCTGCGCCGGCGAAAGCCCGCTGTAAAATTTCTCGAATTCGGCTTTCGAGGAAGCCGTTACGGCGTAGCGATCCCATTTATTATAAAAATCAAGTAAGGAGGTATCTTGCTCAATCGCCGATTTTACGCCGGCGGCCAGGTTGCGTTGCTGGCTTAGGTTACGGGCATCGCGCAAAGCTTTGTTGCGGGTCACTACATTCTCCACTTCCGGGTTTTTGGTATCGAGCTGGAAATAACGCACCTTGTTTAAGGCAATGTCTACGGCTTCGGTGCTGTAAAACCAGCCGCGCCAGAACCAGTCCAGATCCACTGCCGAGGCATCTTCCATGGTCCGAAAAAAATCGGCGGGGGTGGGGTGTTTAAATGCCCAGCGGCGGGAATATTCTTTGAAGGCATAATCGAATAATTCGCGGCCCATTACGGTTTCCCGCAAAATATTAAGGGCCGTGGCTGGCTTGGCGTAAGCATTCGGACCGAAGCGGATAATATTTTCGGAGTTGGTCATGATGGGCTCCAGCTGATTTTTCGGCAGTTTCATGTAGTCCACAATTTTATGGGCTGGTCCCCGCTGCGAAGGATAATTTACATCCCATTCCAGTTCGGCCAGGTACTGCAAAAAAGTGTTCAGGCCTTCGTCCATCCAGGTCCACTGGCGCT
>JAQBNV010000263.1 GCA_028288395.1 Adhaeribacter sp.
GTCCGGCTCATGCTCCGGATAGTTTCCAGGGGGTAAGAACCGGCCGCAGTTTCGGCGCTTAACATAACTGCATCGGCTCCGTCAAATACGGCATTGGCCACATCGTTCGTTTCGGCCCGGGTAGGACGCGCGTTGGTAATCATGCTTTCCATCATTTGGGTAGCAATAATTACCGGCTTGCCAGCTTTGTTGCATTTTTCTACCATCATTTTTTGCAGCATCGGCACATCCTCGGCTTTGATTTCTACGCCTAGGTCGCCGCGGGCTACCATAATGGCATCGGTTGCCGCAATAATTTCATCAATATTCCGGATGGCTTCAGGCTTTTCTATTTTGGCCACAACCAGGGTATCTTTGCCCCGTTCCTGGATAATACGTTTAATATCAGCAATATCCTGAGCTTTGCGCACAAACGAAAGGGCTACCCATTCGACATCGTTATCTAAACCAAAATGCAGGTCTTCAATATCTTTTTCGGTAAGAGAAGGCGCCGAGACGGAGGTATCAGGCAAATTAATGCCTTTTCGGGGTTTCACGGGGCCGCCGTAAATCACGACAACTTCTACTTCCTTATCTTTATCGGTGGCAATTACGCGTAACTCTATTTTGCCATCATCGATTAATATAGCGTCGCCCACGTTTACATCTCTGGCTAAATCCTTGTAAATGGTAGACAAACGGGTAGCAGTACTTACCGAATTATCGCACACTAATTTAATTTTATCGCCTGCTTTAATTTCTACCTGACCATTTTCTACATCGCCGAGACGAATTTTAGGTCCTTGTAAATCCTGCATCAGGCAAATATGGGTGCCCAGCTGCAGGTTAAGCTCGCGTACCATGCTTACTACCTGGCGGTGGTCTTCGTGTTTGCCATGCGAAAAATTAAGCCGGAAAACATCAACGCCTTCCTTAATCAGGGCCGACAACATATCGTGATTATTGCTGGCAGGGCCAACAGTGGCAATAATTTTGGTCTTGTTAAATTTCACTTCCATAAAATATTAAAACATCAGGTTTTCTTTAAACCGAAAGGAATTAGGGTCAAACTTTTTTACATACTGTACTACGGGCACCAGTTTAAAGCGGTTCAGGAATTCTTGCTGGCAATTATTAAGGGCGCCGGTAATCTGAAAAATATAATCGTATTCTTTAATATCGGGAACCAGAAAAGGTTTTTTTAAGGTGCTTAGATCTACTGATTTGTTGCGGATAAGCCGGAATGTACTGTGATCGGTGGCATGCAGGTAATTAGATATTACAAGACGCCCTTTATTAAAAAAATCGTACTTCAAGTCTTGCTGTTTAATAAGTCTTATTTTAAAGCAATTATTCAAAGCCCATGCAAGTTTATGTTCTTTACTGGAAGAAACCAAACCAAAAACATCAAAATCGTAATCGTATTCTACTTCCAGCTTAAATGTTTTCATAAAACCAGGGTTTAAAGGTGAAAGTCTAATTAAATGGGAGGCTAAAAATAAGGAGCTATTGGTTTAGATGCCCCACAAAAGGGCAAAAACATTTATCCACAAACTTATCTGGATAAAATTTTTGATATTGTGTTTTTAAATCTCTTAATTTGCACAGTATTTCAAAAAAATTAAACGAAAATGTCAGAAATCGCAGAAAAAGTTAAAGCTATTATCATCGATAAATTAGGTGTTGAAGAATCAGAAGTAACCCCGGAAGCCAGCTTTACCAATGACTTAGGTGCCGATTCATTAGATACCGTGGAACTTATCATGGAATTTGAAAAAGAATTTAATGTTTCTATTCCGGATGATCAGGCTGAAAACATCGGCACGGTTGGCCAAGCCATTAGTTACCTGGAAGAGCACGCTAAGTAATCATTCCTAATTATTTTTTCTGTTCACTTTTTCCCATTTATCCACCCTCTGTGCTAGCCTATGGAGCTTAAGAGAGTTGTAGTTACTGGCCTTGGCGCACTTACTCCGATTGGTAATACCGTTTCTGAATACTGGAACGGATTAGTAAACGGAGTGAGTGGTGCCGCGCCAATTACACGTTTTGATGCGAGTAAATTTAAAACCCAGTTTGCCTGTGAGGTAAAAGGTTACAATGCGGAGGACTATTTCGATCGAAAAGAAGCCCGCAAAATGGACCTTTTTTCGCAGTTT
The DNA here is from genome assembly GCA_028288395.1 of Adhaeribacter sp. GTDB lineage: Bacteria > Bacteroidota > Bacteroidia > Cytophagales > Hymenobacteraceae > Adhaeribacter. The sequence goes on from JAQBNV010000263.1 coordinate 2,139, forward strand.
GCCATGGTAACAGCCGAACAGGCCGTTGCGGATGCCAATCTGTTGCAGGAAGGCTTAGATCCGGATCGGATCGGGGTTATCTGGGGTTCCGGCATAGGTGGTTTACGAACCTTCCAGGAAGAATGTGTGGCTTTCGCCCACGGCGATGGCACGCCGCGTTTTAATCCGTTCTTTATTCCCAAAATGATAGCCGACATTAGCGCCGGCCATATTTCGATTAAATATGGTTTCAGAGGTCCTAACTTTGTAACGGTATCGGCTTGTGCTTCTGCTACTAATGCCCTCATCGACTCTTTTAATTATATCCGGTTAGGAATGGCCGATATTATTCTGAGTGGCGGTTCGGAGGCAGCCATAACGGAAGCCGGTGTTGGTGGTTTTAATGCGCTTAAAGCACTTTCGGAGCGGAACGATTCCCCGGCTACTGCTTCCCGTCCTTTTGATAAAGACCGCGATGGGTTTGTGCTGGGCGAAGGTTCGGCTGCAATAGTGCTGGAAGAATACGAACATGCCAAAAAGCGGGGAGCTAAAATCTACGCCGAAATAATCGGCGGGGGTATGAGCGCTGATGCGTACCACATTACCGCGCCGCATCCGGAAGGATTAGGTGCCCTGAATGTAATGAAAAATGTACTCCGCGATGCGCAAATTAAGGCTACCGAAGTAGATTATATAAATGTGCACGGGACTTCTACCCCCCTCGGCGATTTAAGTGAGGTGAAAGCAATTCAGGAAGTATTTGGTGATCATGCCTATAACCTGAATATTAGTTCTACCAAGTCCATGACCGGCCACTTACTAGGAGCAGCCGGTGCCATTGAGTCGGTCGCAGCTATTATGGCTATCCAGAATAATTTGGTGCCTCCCACGATCAATCACTTTACCGACGACGCGAACTTCGACCCGAAATTAAATTTTACCTTTAATTCGGCCCAAGCCCGTGAAGTTAACGTAGCCCTAAGTAATACCTTTGGGTTTGGTGGCCATAATACTTCGGTGATTTTCCGGCGGGTGACGGAGTAGTAGTGCTACGGTTAAGTTGGTGTTCAGACTTTTTAATAAATTATTACATAAAGATCGGGCCTTTATCAAGGCCATTAGCAACGTTACAAACATTACGCCCGATAATGTTTACCTCTACACGCTTGCCCTTACCCATACCTCTTTTGTAAAACAAAACCAATCGGGTAAACAGGAAACAAACGAACGGCTCGAATTTTTGGGCGATTCTATCCTGGGGGCAGTGGTAGCGGAATTCCTGTTTAAAAAGTTTCCTTATAAAGACGAAGGCTTTCTCACCGAAATCCGTTCCCGCATTGTAAACCGGGAATCGTTGAATCATATTGCCCTGAAAATTGGTTTGAATACGCTGGTAAAAATTGACCAGAATAACCAGAATTCACGTTTTAAATCTATCAACGGCAATGCTTTGGAAGCTTTGGTAGGGGCCATTTATTTAGATAAAGGCTATAAAACCACGAAGAAATTTATCCTGGATAAGCTTATCAAACCGCATTTCGATTTTCATACCTTATTAAATACTACGGTTAATTTCAAAAGTAAACTCATTGAGTGGGCACAAGGCCAGAATAAAAATATTCGGTTTGATATTGTGCAGCAAAAGCAATCGGGTAGCATAACCGAATTCACCGCCGAAGTCATCCTCGACGATAAAGCTATTACTACTGGTACCGGCTATTCAAAAAAGAAGGCCGAACAGTCGGCTGCCGAGAAGAGTCTCACCCTCCTGCAAATAAGTTAAGTTCAGCTGATTTAGGGCTTATACCGTATAAGCACCAAATATCCGGCTCTCGAAAAATTAAAAATTGTTATGCAAAACGCGTTAATATTGGGGGGCGCCGCCCTGAA
>JAQBNV010000274.1 GCA_028288395.1 Adhaeribacter sp.
GTTCAGCCAATCGCGCAGGGCAGGCACGTTTTCCCAAACCTGGTCGGAATATACCTGGTCGCCGCCCAGAAAAAACAGGTGATACGGTTTTTCCCCGTGTTTCTGCCGCATCACTTTCCACATGGCATTTTTATTCCGGACCTTATTTACGTCTTTCAGGGTGTGCACGCCAAAGCAGGAACCGTAGCAAATACGCAGCGGTTGATTTTGCGCCGGCACCAGATAGCGGTAAGAGGCGCCGCTGTGAAAGGTATAGTTTATTAACTTTTCTTTATCGGTTTGCCCCACCCACCAATCCAGGCGCCACACGTTGCAGCCCGCATAAGTCTTTAACAAAAGTGCTTTCGCCGCCGTCAGAAATTCGTCACTTTCCGAAACGGTGACCTGCGGTGTGCCGGCCTCTTCCGGTAACACCACCAGGACCGACGTATACCACCGCCCTGCTTTACAACCTCTAAACCCTAATACAGGACCAACCAAGAAAGGATACGACATAGCTTTGATTTTTTCCGGTATAGGCATTTAGCGGAAGTTTGTTGCAAAGCACCCTAAAAAAAGCGATCCGCTGATTTAAAAGCAAGACCTTGATGGCCGGACGGCGGAGAATTACCCCAACTGGTTTGAAGCTTAAAATAGCCCTACAGAAACCCGCAACAGCGGCTTCTAAGAAAGAGAATTATTTACAGCGTGATGGGAAGAGAAATCAACCAGCTTAAGGGTTATTTATGAATGCTGGGCCGGCTGGCGGGTGCGCATTTTATAATACCAGTGCCAGATACGCTCCAAGGCTACTATCAAATCACTGTTCCGGGTTTCGAAACCGTAGGAGGCCTCTATTTTTTCAGATGACTTAGCGGATTCGTCCGGGAAGGTAGGAATGGAAAATATTGCCCGTTTCGAATCGGCGATCCACAGGTACATGGGTATAAACAGGTCTACATCGTAAATGAAATCAACAATATTTTTGGTTAGTCGCTCGATGGTTTGAATATCGAGCTGCCCGAATAACCTGTATAATTCCAAGGGTGTACTAACCTGGGCATTATTGCGGATGTTAAAATCTGCCAGGTTTTTGGCAAATGATTTCGATTTATCTGTTATAAGTTGGTTCCAGGCTTCATTATCATCCGGAATCAGCAGGCGGTTTAACGCATCCCGCCGGTCCTGGTTTAAGATAAGCATCTTTATAGACACGCCTCTTTCGGTTTTAACTTTTTCCAGGGATTGAATATACTTCTCAAAACCTTCTGCAGCCGAAAAAATACCGGGTGCTGGAAAGTCACAGGCAATTAAAACACACTTACGGGCTTCGGCAATGCAATCGACTACGTTTTGTTCGAAGAAGTTTGGGAACTCCCCCAAATATTTTGTACTCATTTGGTGCGAAAGCAAGGTCCGGACGTTGCTCAGAATCTCATCCAGAATTTCTGCCTGGTTAGGTTCATTTTCCACTTCCGATTCGGCACACTCGTATAACTTCCGGCTCAGGATAGGGCCCTGGCCCGAGATAGCCGTTTCCAATTGTAATTTCAGTTCTACTTTAGCCTCTTCCACCGCATCCAGGTCGAGTTGATAGAAAATAGTTCGGAAGTCCAGCAGGTCAAAGGGTAACGATTGGCCCACCTGGGCCATTAGAATGCATGGCCGGCCCAACGCCTGCCGGACTCCAAGTTCATACATTACATTGGGATTCAGACCCGTCAGGTCGGCAATAACTACATCCGAACAATTGAGTTTTGCCGCAACTTGCAGGGTTATGCGGCCTATTTCGGCTATTTTGTCGCCGCGGGTCACTTGGCAATTCAACTCGTCGGCAACCGGCCGAATGACATACTTCAGCAACTTATCGGAGCGAATCCGCTCCGGGCTGCCGCTCTGCCCAATTGGACAGGCAAGAAAAATGCTGGGCTGACTCATAGGTTTTTAATCTATTTGAAATTATAAGGAACCATAACCCTATACCCAAACGGTGGTTTACCGAGCCTGGCAAAGCCGCAACTATTCGCTTCAGCGGAAAGAATAATTATTTCATTCTTCGGTTAGTATTTGCCTCGACGGTTATTTAAATAATACGGGGGTTATCTATAGCTCTAATATATAATAAATATCATAAATGTAAAAGGCAGCCGGGTTATTTATTAATTATACGAATAATTAATAGGAATATTTTTATAGAAAAGACTCAATATTATCATCATTGGCTATCAGTAAAACCGTTTATATCTTCTATTTGGAGATAAAAATGTTAGTTTAATTCGAACGTTTACAAATCCCAAGGTCAGAATATGTTTAAATACCTAAACTAAGAATAGCACGGATATTACTTTTACCGCCTTTACACTTAGATCCTATTTTAAATTTAATGGTGCCTTAAACCCCTTGTAAGTTTACTTCCGCAGTTTCCTGCATCTCTACGGTTTTTTCCATCTTTTTCTGAATAATCTTAAAATGGTGTTCGTCTTCGGGCGTTATCAAAGTGATGGCTTCGCCGGTAGCACCAGCCCGGCCGGTGCGGCCAATACGGTGGATGTAATCTTTGGGGGAGCGGGGCAGATCGTAATTTATCACAAATGGTAGCAACTGGATATCGATGCCACGAGAAGCCAGATCAGTGGCGACCAACACACGCAATTGACCGGTTTTAAACCGGCG
>JAQBNV010000292.1 GCA_028288395.1 Adhaeribacter sp.
GGGCAAAGCTTCTACGGTAAAACCGGCGTTTTTGAGGCTTCTTTTAAAACTGCCCTTGGCGCAGTAGCTTACCAGCGCGCCGCCGGCCTGCAACGACTCGTAAAGTTTAATAAATATGGCATCGGTCCAAAGTTCGGGCTGTTTTTCCGGCGCGAAGGCATCAAAGTAAACCAGGTGGTAGTAATCGGTGGGCAGGGTATAGGTTTCCAGGTCGTGATTTATTTTGCGGAGCTCGAAGTTTGGTAACACCGGCACCGGTTCGTGCCAGGGCGCGTTGTGCAACTGGGGCAAATAATCCAGCAGTTCCGGGTTCAGAATAAATTTATCGAAACGCATTTCTTCCACCAGTTCTACCGGTACGGGATATTTTTCGAGGGCTTCGTACTGTACCTGGTGCGGCTTTCCCATTACGTGTTGCAGCGTAAGCAAAGCATTCAGGCCCGTACCAAAACCAATTTCCAGGAGCTTAACCGCGGGCTGCCGCTCCAGGGCAAACTCCAGGCCGGCCCGGATAAAAACGTGCAGCGATTCCTGTAAGGCCCCGTTTATGGAGTGGTAATGCTCGTTCAGTTCCGGTACAAAAAGGGTGGTAGAACCGTCTTTGGTTTCTCTGATTTCTGTTTTCATGCGTAGCTGGTCTTATTTATTCTCTAATATGAAAATATATTCCTAAACTTGCCTGCTAACGACCGGAAATTAACCATAAGCTTAGTGGATTAAGATAAATAGCGAAACCGAAGCGGAAATTCACGCGGTATCAGCTTCTTTTATCACGGTTTTGGTAAAGCCGGTGTCCGGTAATTATTGGCCTGCGTTGTTGGCGCTTACATTCCTTAAATTATTCATTTAAATGCCCCGTGTTAAAATTGATTTACCTGCTACCTTTTCTTTTGCCACCACGGTTACGGTAAGAATAACCGATATTAATTACGGCGGCCACCTGGGGAATGATGCCCTCTTGTCTTTGCTGCACGAAGCCCGCGTCCAATTTTTGCAGTACCACGGATATACCGAGCTGAACGTAGCTGGCAAAAGTTTGATTATGGCCGATGTGGCCATCGAATACAAAGGCGAAAGTTTCCGGGGCGATGTCCTGACCATTCAAATGGCCGCACATGATTTTACCAAATACGGTTTTGATATGGTGTACCGCGTAACAAACCAACTGCAGAAACTGATAGCGGTGGCTAAAACCGGCATGATCTGCTTTGATTACACGACCCGCAAGGTAGTTTCCTTGCCTCCGGCTGTAGCCGAACAGTTAAGCAATATGGAAGCCGGGTAGTAAAGCCAGGGCTACCCCGATTAAGTTTGTAGAGGAGGCTGGACGATTTCTGTATATTCGTTCAATAGCGTCCCGGATTTCAATCCGGTATTATGCTAATAATAAATTTGGAAGCTTTGCAGGGCAGTAGCTTGTAACTTTAGCGGTACAAAGAGGTTGGAAAATTACTCGGTTTTGCTATATAATACTATTGATAATGAACCAATTAGCGGCTAAAAGGGTTTTGTATTAGAATGTTATAAAATTGCATCTGATGAATAACGAAAAATTTAAGCAGAAGATGGCAGCGCTGGAAAAGGAACGGGAGGCTTATATAGCCCGGTTAACGCCGGAAGGACAACAGGAGTTTAAACAAAAGCAAAAAGAATTTAACGAACTCCAGTATATAAGTGATTCGGGTTTCCGGTTATTTCCCGGTGACGAAAAATCTGCCAGAAAAGATAAATAAATATAAAAACGGCTTAATGCCGGCTAAATAGATAGGTAAACCGGAAAGACTAATATTTTTCCGGTTTATTTTTTGCTCCTCCGTTTCTATCCTGTTTAACCCATAATTAATGAAAGCGGGGCATAGCTTTGGTTATGGGAATGAGCCCGCTTTTAAGCTGGATTATTTCTTAAAAAAATATTTTGCCGGATTTCGGGCGGGGAGGGTTAACGGGCCGGTAAACAGGTAGTAAGGGATTGCCCCAATATGAAACTCTTCGCTTTTATTTTTTGTACCTTTGTAGTATGATAGCGATTCAACCGAAAAAAGATATACGTAAACTTTCGCTCGACGAACTGAAATCTTGGTTCGTAGAAAACGGCGAGAAACCATTCCGCGCCAAACAGGTTTATGAATGGCTGTGGAAACACGCGGCTCCGTCATTTGCAGAGATGAACAACGTTTCGCTGCCTTTGCGCGAAAAACTACACGAGCATTTTGCCATTAATCGGGTGCAGGTAGCTAACCAGCAGGTGAGCAAAGACGGCACCATTAAATCGGCTTTTCGGCTGTTCGACGGCAATATTGTGGAAGGCGTACTTATTCCCCACGAAGGACGTATGACGGCCTGCGTATCGAGCCAGGTGGGCTGCTCGCTGACCTGTAAGTTTTGCGCTACCGGCTACATGGAGCGGAAACGCAACCTTGATGCCGCCGAAATATACGACCAGGTGGTGCTGATAAATGAGCAATGCCAGCAGCAGTATAATACCCCGCTCACCAATATTGTGTATATGGGTATGGGCGAGCCTTTGCTAAATTATGCCAACGTGGTAAAAAGTGTGGAGCGGATTACGGCCCCCGACGGCCTGAACATGGCGGCCCGGCGCATTACCATCAGCACGGCCGGCATCTCCAAAATGATTAAGAAACTAGCCGACGACGGCGTGAAAGCCAACCTGGCCTTATCGTTGCACGCTGCCAACGATATTAAGCGGAACGAAATAATGCCGATTAATGAAACCAATTCGCAGGAGACATTATCGGAAGCTTTGAAATATTATCACCAGGTTACCGGTCGCAAAGTTACCTACGAGTATATTGTGTTCGAGAATTTTAATGATACCCTGCAGGATGCCGAAGAGTTGCTGCGTTTTTCACGCCTGATTCCGTGCAAGGTAAACCTGATCGAATACAACCCCATAGCGGCTGCGCTTTTCCGCAACACCGATGAGGATCACTTGTCTAAATTTGTGTATTATCTCGCCGACCGGGGCGTGCAGGTAAATGTGCGGCGGAGCCGGGGTAAGGATATTGATGCGGCCTGCGGACAGCTGGCTACAAAAGAAAAACAGCTTGCCTAAGGCAAGCTGCTTTCTGTTATTTAATTATCCACCACAAATAATTAAAATCACCCAAACTTAATCAGGAGCTCTTCTATATGGCTGCCTCCGCTAGTTAATCCAGGACCCAGGGCAGCCTTTAATATATTTAAATCTCATTCGGTTCTTTTAAAGCGGCTAACTTTTGCTGCACCAGACCACCGATCTGTTTTGGCGAATATTTAACCTCTTCTAAGCAAATCTTTATTCGAAACACTTCCTGCTTCGCGGCCGGGTTTAAATCAGCGTTAGCGTTTCTGCTGCTAACCTGCCGGTCTTTGCTATAAACCTGTATTTGTTACAATTGTTTTCTACCTGTGCTAATTCTAATATTTTTAGAAGGCTAATAGATAATTATCAATTGATATGCTACAAATATACGGATATTTTCAATAAAGTTGCAAAAACGTTGTAAAATTAATAAAAAAATTTTCGAAAAAGCTTTACCAGGATTAGAAACTCATGCCCATGCGGAATAAAATACGCTGATAATGATTGCTTTGCGTGGTCGTTCGGTTGCCGCTGCGGGTTTCGGCGGATGCCTTCTGGTTGCGGTATCCCAGGTTGATAATGAACGCCCGGGTTTTAGAAGAATTAAATTTTAACCCCAAGGTAGGGCTCCATAAAAAGCCGCCGTCCTGGTTGGCTGGCAGGTTGGGGTTGCTTAGCCAATCTAGGGCATAACCGGCATCCAGGCCATAATAAGGGCGCACCTTGGTTTTCGTGATGTCGCCCCGAATGCCCAAGGCAACCGGTAACAAGGTAACGGGACCGTAAGTATCGATGCCGGTAGTAAGGCCAACGGCCAGCACCGGGAAAAACTGGTAACCGTTAAACGTTTGCAGGCTGAGATCCAGGCTACGGCCCGGATCGGAAAATTCGTTTACCCGGGACCGGTAACCGACACTTAAGCCAAACTCGGTGATATTCTGGTAACCGCGGGTATACGGGTATTGGAAAGTCGACGGCGCGTATTCGCGGGCTACCCGCGCTACTTCCTCCTGGTTAAAAACAAATAAATTCTGGCCAATCGTTTCTATCCGGACAAAAGCCGGCGATGCGCTTTCCTGCAGTTGCCCCCGGAGGATGCTGCCGTTCTTTAAATATACCACATCCTGCCAGCCTTTTATCTGGGCCAGCAAGGAGGCAGGTAAAAACAAAAACAGGAAAACAGGTAATAAAAAGGAACGGTAAAGTGGCATCAAAAAAATATTAAAGGCTTACAAAGAGCTTTAGGTAAGTAAATCAGGACTTACGCAAAAATACCGCATTAAAGGTTAAAATAACCGTTGTTGCAACTTTTTACCTACAACTGGCCGGGTAAAAGCCGCGGCAAGGGTGGCTTTGCGTAAAGCCTATAATTATTAATTTTTATTAACTGGTATTTTACTCAGGAACTTGATATTCTTCGGGTCGGCGTAGTTGTACTGGTACAACCCATCGTTGCCTACTGCCAGCAGTGTATTGCCCAGCGGAATCATATCAAAGGCATGAATATCTTTAAAATGGGCAAGTTTGTTCTGGTCGATGGTAAGAACGTTTTGGGCATCAAACACTTTTAATCCGAAATTGCCTTCGCACAAAAACAAGGTGCCCCGGTCGATGCCCAAGCCGTGCGGGTTGTCCATGGGATAGGTTTTAACCCGGCGGGGATTCTGAATAGAAGAAATATCGATAACCTCCAGTTGGTTGATGCTGTTGCCGGTGCGGCATTCGGATCCGTTCCGGATGGTTACGTAAGCGTAATTACCTTCTACCACTACCGGGTCGCAGCCAAAAAAGTGACTAATACTCGAAATAAATTTAGGTTGCGCCGGCTGGCTGTTGTCGTAAATGAGCATGCCGGTGCTGGTACCCAGGAATAGTTTGTCCTGGTAAGGGAAAATGGTTTCGGTGCCCCAACTCGTCGTAACATTTGCTCCGCGTACCGGGCTGGCTGGCCGGCTGATATCAAAAACCTGGATGCTGGAAGAATTTACGGCGTATAAATAATCATTGGTGATGGTGAAACGAGCCATAGAACCGCCAGTACCCGTGGAGCCGGCGTTTGTAGTTGCACTGGCATTCGCAAAACTGGCA
>JAQBNV010000298.1 GCA_028288395.1 Adhaeribacter sp.
TATTCATAATAAGTGAATCCTTGGGAGAATGAAAACTCTTCATAAGTGGTCACTTCAGGGTCATACCCGAAATATTTGGTTTTTAAGAAGAAATTTTGCGCCGAAGCATAAATTCTTAAATTGTTCAACCCAACTTTAGTGGTAAGTGATTTAGGAAAGGTATACCCCAAAACCACGTTTTTCCCGCGAAGAAAAGATCCATCTGAAACTTTGCGGCTATCCATATAATAATTATAACCGGCCGCAGTAGGTCTTACCTGCTCTAGTTCGGCATCCTGGTTTTCCGGGGTCCAGGCATTTAATACAGTGGCAAAACTGTTGGCAAGCCCCTGGCGCGCTTCGCCGGAATTTCTGGCTTGGTTAAAAACATCGTTCCCTTTAGAATATTGAATTTCCAGAATAAAATCAAAGTTTTTATACCGGAGGTTATTCGCGAAAGTGCCGTAAAAATCAGGAATTCCTTTACCCAGAATAACCCGGTCAGGGCCGTTAATAACGCCATCGTTGTTAATATCCTTTATTCTTAAATCGCCGGGCTTTTGACCATAAGTGGCGGCTTTATCGGCCTCAGCAGTACCCCAGATACCATCGCGCATATAGCCGTAAAAAGAACCGGCCGACTCCCCTACTCTCAGGATAAGTCCTTCTTTGGTTCCATACAGAATATCTTCATTATTAACCCCCAGGGCAGTGATCCTGTTTTTTAAAGTAGAAACATTGAAACTGGTAGACCAGGAAAAATCAGCATTGCTAATATTTATGGTATTCAGTGAAAGTTCGAAACCTTGGTTTTCCATACTGCCAATATTTCTGGTTACTATGGTATAGCCACTGGTAGCCGGCACCGGGGCATCATATAACAGATCATGGGTCTTTTTAACAAAGTAATCTGCTTCAACAGAAATTCTGTTATTTAATAACCCCACATCTACTCCCACATCAAATTGGGCGGTTTTTTCCCATTGCAACTCGGGGTTAGCCAGGCGGCCAATAGCCGAACCGGAGGCCCTGATGCCGCCAAAAATATAAGAATTTGTACTTAAATTAGCCTGTGATTTATATGAACCAATTTCAGAATTCCCGGTAAGGCCATAACTGCCGCGTAATTTCAGATTCGATATAATATTATTGTTTACTAAAAAATCTTCATTTGATATTCTCCAGGCAGCGGCCGCCGACGGGAAGAAAGCAAATTTATTATTTGCCCCAAATCTGGAAGAGCCGTCGGCCCGCCCGGTTGCCGTAAACAAATACTTTTCCTTCAAATTATAATTTAGGCGGCCAAAGTATGATTGCATTTGAAAAGCGCCGGTAGAAGAACTGGGGGCCAAAGGCGTTGCACCTGCCCCTAAATTATTATAAGAATAATAATCATCGGGCATAACACTGGTTACCGCGGCCCAATTCAGGCTGTTGCTTTTCTGAAGTTCAGTACCCAAAAGCACAGTAATGGCATGGTCTTCATTAATTACTTTATTATAATTAATTCGGTTGGACCATTGCCAGAACTTAGATTCGCTACTGGTAATCCGGGAATAGTTTTTGCCTAAACCACCTTGTAAATCGGATTTTGTAGTTTTAAAATACGGATTAATATTGTTACCAATATTTACCCCTAAAGTTGAGGTAAATTCTAACCCATCCAGAATTTTAAAGTTGGCGTATGTGTTACCGCCAAAAACATTGGAGTTATATAATAAATTATTTTCATAAATCTGCGCCAGCGGATTATCGCCCTTTTCCAGGCCGGCATAATCACCCCGGTAACCATAAGTACCGTCAGCATATTTATACGGAATAAAAGTTACCATTTCAACTAATTGGCGCAGCGAATTATTTGATCCCACATTTTCATCAACCCTTCTTTCCCGGTTATTGGCATAGCTTAAGTTCATTCCTACTTTCAGCCAATTCTTCATTTGCTGGTCGATTACCGCCCGAACATTATATCGCTTCTGAAAGCTTTCTTTTACAATTCCTTGTTCATCGGCATAACCCAAAAACAAACCATAATTGGTATTATTCTCACCACCCGTAAACGATAAATTATGGCTCTGGCTAATAGCTTTTCTGGTAGTCATATCCTGCCAATCCACATCGTATATAGGCTGCGGCACCCCGTTCTGGTCTAAAGTAAAAAGCTCCCGGTTGCCAAGCGTATTACCAACCAGATAATTTTTTCTTTTTGCTACCGGATTCGGGTACTTGCCGGCCGCAAATCCTACCGGATCAAACTTTGGCGCATTTTTATATTGCTCCTCTTCAATAAATAAGAATTCTTTCGAATTCATTACATCGTATTTCCGATCGGCAGGCAACCAGCCCAGGCTAACATAATTATCATAGTTTACCTGTTTAGCTCCTTTTTTACCTCTTTTAGTCGTAATAATAATAACCCCATTTGACCCACGGGTACCATATATAGCTGTCGAGGAAGCGTCTTTCAAAACATCTATCGCTTCAATATCATTGGGGTTTAGCGTATTAATTCCACCCGCCCAAATAATACCGTCTACCACATAAAGGGGATCATTGGCGGCATTAACCGAACTATACCCTCGAATAGCAATAGCGGTCCTGCCGCCGGGCCGGCCAGAGTTGGTCGACACGTTTACCCCGGCAATTCGGCCGGCCAATGCCTGCTCCAGGTTAACCGCAGGTCGCTCCGTTAATTGGCTGGCTTTCACACTTCCCACAGCGCCGGTTAAGTCCGATTTTTTCTGGGTACCGTAGCCTACTACCACCACTTCTTCCAGGGCTTTGGTATCGGGTTCCATTCTGATATCTACAGTGGTGCGGCCATTAATATTAACTTCTTTGGGGACATACCCGATAAAAGAGAAAACAAGTATCATATTGTTATTCGGTACACTTAAAGTGTAATTCCCGCCCGCATCTGTAATCGTACCGGTAGCGGTTCCCTTTACATTTATACTTACGCCGGGCAATGGCCCGCCTTTTTCATCTTCTACCTTACCCCTTATATCGGTGTCAACTGCCGCTTTTATATTGGTTGGTTCTTTTATTTCTTCTCTGGGTTTGATCACAATGGTTTTTTCTACCAGGCTATAGGTTAGCGGCTGGCCCAGAAAACAGGCTTCCAGTACCTGCTCCAGCGACGCTCCTTTTACCGATAGCGTTACGGGTTTGGCTTTCCGGAGCAATTCATTATTGTACAGAAATAAATAGCCGCTTTGCTTCCCGATTTCCCGGAAAACTTTTTCGAGGGGCGCATTTTTTTCCGAAATTGAAATATTTTGCATAAAGGCATTGGCCTGCGCCTGCAAACAGGTAGCTGCCAGCAGCAGCGAAAATATTTTTGTCAGCAGCAGTTTTTTAACCGAAAATATGCCGCCAGGCAAATTCTTTTTAAAAGGGTAAATAAATTTCATATGTTGTGGTGGTTAGGTTAATATTAGTTCTTTACTGGATTCATTCGCTGTGGTAAGGATAATATCTGGTTCTAGGGAGTTGGAATTACCTGAACGCTGAAGCCCGATTATTTGCCTATTGGGTGGCGTTCGTGTAGCTTGGCAGGTGCTATTCATAACTGCCGCAAGCCGGCAATATTTTTACCGTCCGGCACCGTGCTACCGATTTATTATATCCCTGCTGATTTCCACTTCGGGAAGATGTTTTCGGACTCCGTCGGCGTTATACCCCGGCCGTATCGGGCCATTAGCTAGTTATTCTTTTTTGCCGATAGCAGGATCCTCCTTTCTTTTATTTTATAGTCTATATCGCCCGATAGGCACAGCATTTTTAGCACCTGTTCAATATTTGTATTCCGCGAGATAATACCGGTAAAGTGCTGGACCGGCAAATCTCCGGTAAAAGAGATATCCACATTGTACCACCGCTCCAGTTGCCGGGCAATGGTTTCCAGATCCGTCTCGTTAAAATGAAATAGCCCTTTTTTCCAGGCGATGGCTTCTTCCACATCTACAGGCTGCAGTTTAATCTGATCGGTAACGCTGGCTTGTTGGCCAGGCCGTATTAATTCGGTAGCGATGCCGTTGCTTACCTTCACCGAGCCTTCGAGTAGCGTGGTTTTGGTGGCCTGCTCGTTCGGGTAAGCCATCAGGTTAAAGTGCGTACCGAGTACCTCAATAGTTGTTTGGTTGGCAGTTACCCGGAAGGGCTGGTTTTTACGGGGGGCAATTTCGAAATAACCTTCGCCTGTTAACGAAACAGCCCGTTCCCGGCTACTAAAAGCGGACGGAAACTGCAACGCCGAAGCAGAATTTAACCATACTTTACTGCCGTCCGGCAAAACCACCAGGTATTGCCCACCAACCGGCGTAGAAATAATATTCTGAGAAATGTCTGCCGGTTCGGCGGTATGACCAGCCACCTGAAATATTACCTGGCCCTCCTGTTTTTCTATTTTAATGCCGTTCTTCTCCTGCACCGTGCCGGCAGCAATATTATCAAGCACCAGCACGGTACCGTCGGCAAAAGTAAGTTTGGCTTTATCGGCGCCCGCTTCCATCCGTGGTTTATCGGCTTTGGGTTTAACGGTAGCCACCTGGGGGCTAATTGCCTGCTTTTTTACCGGTGCCAGCACGAGCGCAATACCCAGCGCCAGTACTAGCGCCGCCGCGTATTTCCAGACGCCCACACGTTGCCATAAGGTAATTTCCCGGGCCGGCAATGTGGTTCGGGCAGCAATCTTCTGCCAGGCTTTATTTTTATCCAGCGCCGAAAAGAAAGCCAGCTCCGGTGCTAAAGCCTGTTCTTCCCGAAACATGGCCAGCAGTTTCGGATGCCGGGCATCGGCGGCCAGCCAACGATCCAATGTTTGCTGTTCCTCCGGATTCAGGGTCTCTGAAAATGACTTTACAACCAGATTGGCGATGCTGAATGGGATACGGTTTTCTTCCATAAGGGTACTTCAGAACCTAAAGACACCTTGGTTGAGCAAAAGGGTGAAAAGAAAATTTAATATTTAAAATAAAATAGTGGTTGGGAAAGGACAGGCAACAGAGAATATTTACCGCGTAAGCAGCATTATTTTTTAACCAGATGCGGATAAGAGTACACAGGTAAAATTACGCCAGGAATAACAGGGAAAGCAAACTAAAAATTTCAGGTTTTAGGCGCAGTCGCAGGAGTTGGATGCCGCGTTGTTTCTGGGTTTTGACGGTGTTCACCGATACGCCTAGTTCGGCGGCTATTTCCTGGTTGTTTTTGCCTTCGAGGTAACCCAGGCGGGATATTTGCTGGCAGGCGGGTGGCAGCGTCTGGATGGCCCGGTGCACTTCCGAAACCACCTCGGCCCGGATAATCAGCTGCATAATGCTTGTTTCGTCGGGCAAGGCATCTTCCAGCGTCTGCCAGTACTTTTCTTCTACTTTCTGGTGCCGGAGCACATTCAGGCTCGCATTTTTAACGGTACTGTACAAATAGCTTTTCACGGCCTGGCTGTTGGTATCGATATTTTCGCGCTGGTCCCAGTATTTAATAAAAGCCTCCTGCACAATATCCTCGGCATTATCTTTATCTTTTATTATCTGAAAAGAAAAATATACCAAACGCGCATAATATTCCTGAAAAAGCTCCTCCAGCGTTAATTCTTCGTTAGCAGAGCCGGCTAGACCAAGCTCCGGAATATCATTGTTGGCACGCATAATCCTACTTTCTTTATCTTCTGGCATTTAGGGCCAGCCGGGCACCTGTCCGGCCAACGCCTCCGCTGGCAAAACCCAATCGACCCTTAAGCTGTTTATGCCGAATAAGGTAAGAAATAAAATCAAATAATTCAAAAATTTTGAATTATTACCCTGTCCCAGCATAAAGAAATGCAATATTTTTAAAGTGACCGTTGGTATGCCGGCAATATTTGCAACAAAAGCACCCCGGCCGAACGGGCCGGCGTTTCTGCCTGGTCAGGCTTGCTCCTTTGGGTTTTAGGGAATTGGCGTTCCGACCGGTTGCTGATGAAGCTTGCTGTTGCGATAGCCGTAAAAGAAATAGACTACTAAGCCCAAGCCCAACCAGATTAAAAAGCGGCTCCAGTTGGTTATACCCAATTCGGTCATGAGGTACAGGTTGGTAATGAGGCCCAGCACGGGTATCAGCGACAGGTTACGGGTAAAGGAAAAGAAGGTAATAACCAGACAAAAAAGAATAAACCCAATCAGGGGTATTTTGTGCTTAAATACATCCCAGCCCTGTTCGGCATCATTGGTTAAACTAAAGAAATTTTTTAAACCGCTTTGGTTAAAGGTATAAAGCAGCACTACCAGCGCCAGCATAAGCAAAGGCACTATGTATTTACCGTTATAATACGGCACTTTAAAGCCGGCCCGGCCCCGGTGCTGACCCGTACTATCCATAACCAATATACCGCCGCACACCAACACAAAAGCAAATAGGGTGCCGATGCTGGTTAGATCCGTTACTTCGGTTAAGTTCATAAACAAGGCCGGTACGGCTACTACAAATCCGGTTACAATCGTAGCGAAAGAAGGTGTTTTGTGGCGCGGGTGCAGACGGGAGAAAACCTTGGGCAACAGGCCATCGCGGCTCATAGTCATCCAGATGCGGGGCTGACCCAACTGAAAAACGAGTAAAACACTGGCCATGGCGATTACCGCGCTAACAGCCACCACCCCCGAGATAAAATTTAAATTTACGCGCTCAAAAACATAAGCTAATGGATCACCGACAGCTAATTCCTGAAATGGCACCATGCCGGTTAAAACCAAAGCGACCAGAATATACAGCGTGGTACAGATAACCAAGGTATAAATCATGGCCCGGGGCAGATCGCGTTGCGGATTGCGGCACTCTTCGGCCGTCGTAGAAATAGCATCGAACCCGATATAGGCAAAGAATACCGCCGATACACCTTTTAATATACCCGATACGCCGTTGGGTGCAAACGGACTCCAGTTGGCGGGCGTTACGTAAAATATACCTACGAGAATAACCATTAAAATAACGAGCAGTTTCAGCAGCACCAGCAGGTTTGCGGCCCGTTTCGATTCTTTTATACCAATATATACCAGGTAAGTAATAACCACCACAATGAGCAAGGCGGGCAAATCGGCTACCAAATGCAGGTTTCCCAGCCGGGGGGCGTTATGCCAGGCTTCGTAAGCCAGCTGCAGGGGTAGGGGTATTTGGGTTAAAGGGGTACCTGCCGCCATCAATGCTACCGCTTCGTCAAAACCACGGGCGGCGCTCAGGAAGTCCATGGTCAGGTAAGCCGGTATGTGCAGCCCAACGCCGGCCAACAAACTGGTAAAATAATCGGACCACGAAATGGCGACGGCAATATTGCCAATGGCGTATTCCATTAATAAATCCCAGCCAATAATCCAGGCGATGAGTTCTCCGAAAGAGGTGTAAGCGTAGGTGTAAGCGCTGCCGGCTACCGGCAAAGTAGAGGCAAACTGGGCGTAGCACAGCGCTGAAAAAGCACAGGCAATGGCCGTAAAAACAAAAAGCAGTGAAACGCCCGGTCCGCCGGCGGCACTGGCATTGCCAATAGTACTAAAAATACCGGCTCCGATTACAGCTGCAATCCCCAAAGCGGTCAGGTCGCGCAGGGTGAGGTTTTTAACTAGGCTAATACCATGACCATCCTGGCTTTCGGCCTGTAAATCAGCCAGCATTATATTTATATCTTTCTTCCGGAAAAGATTTTTAAAACCCATGAAACAGCGAATTAGGGGCAAAAGTTAAGGATAATTTTCAACAATGCAGACAGGTCTAAACCCAGCGGTGGGAATGGCCTTAATTAATATTTTAACACTGTACTGACGTGAAAAAACAGAAGACCTACCCTCCTGGTAAAATGCCTGCGAATATACCGGATGAAAAAACACATTTATAAGTCGCTCTCCCTGCTTTAACCCATAAAAAACCTTAGCGATTAAGCAACAATCGGAACGTAGTGCCTTTGCCTACTTCCGACCACTTTACAAATAAGCGGCCCTGGTGGTAGTTTTCGATGATCCGTTTGGCCAGCGCCAGGCCTAAACCCCAACCTCTTTTTTTGGTCGTATAGCCCGGCAGAAAAACATCTTCTACTTTACTTTTGGGAATACCTTTGCCGTTGTCTTTTATATCGATGGCAATATTTGTTTTACCAACAAAAGTCAAAGTCAGATCAATATTACCTTTCCCATCCATGGCATCGATGGCGTTTTTGCAAATATTTTCGATTACCCATTCAAACAGCGGAATATTAACTTTAGCGGGCGTATCGACCGGAAACTCGGCTTTAATACTAAAAACCACTTTTTTAGAAACCCGGTTTTGGAGGTATGCAATGGCATTTTCGGTTACCCGCAATATATTTTCGTCTTTCAGTGTAGGTACCGAACCAATATTAGAGAAACGCTCCGTAATAATTTCCAACCGTTTTACATCTTTGCCCAACTCTTCCACAATGGGTTCATCGGCAAACTTGGAGTTGGCTTTTAAATATTCGTACCAGGCCATCAGCGACGACAGCGGCGTGCCCAACTGGTGAGCGGTTTCTTTGGCTAGCCCTACCCAAACCCGGTTCTGCTCGGCTTTGCGCGAATAACTGAACGTAAAATACGCCATCAGGAAAAAACAAGCCATTACCGTTAGCTGCACGTAAGGGTAATACCGCAGTTGCGTTAACTCATCGGAATCGCGGTAAAATACGTAATTAATGCCATTATCGCCGAACCGCACAATAATGGGCGCGTGCTGGGCTTTCATGCGTTCGATCTGGTTCTTTAGCCAATCGGTTTTACGTTGTTGCGAAATATTGGCCGGCGG
Organism: Adhaeribacter sp.; assembly: GCA_028288395.1. Taxonomy (GTDB): domain Bacteria; phylum Bacteroidota; class Bacteroidia; order Cytophagales; family Hymenobacteraceae; genus Adhaeribacter. The sequence goes on from JAQBNV010000298.1 coordinate 8,764, forward strand.
ATTTAAATTCCGGGAGCTCTGTACGTTTTCGTTCTCGTCGGTTAAGATTACCGGCACCGATTTATTGGCGGCAATAATTTCCTCGGCAATAAACACCAAATTGTCTTCGCTTTTAGAATTAAGCATAAATTCCAGGCCGTTGGCGTACAAAGCAATCAGTTGCTCTTCCCGCTCAGCCAGTTTACGCACCAGAATATTGGTATAAATAACGGTAGCCGCCCCGATGATCAAAGCCATTATCAGCAGCAATAATTTAATTCTGGACTTTCGTGAATAAATTGGGAGCATTTTTTGTTAAGCTAATAAGCAAAGTTAAATTGATATCAGCCATTACACGGGATTAAAAGATTTAACTTAATTAAAATAAAAATAATTAACGCGAATAGTAGCTAAAAGTATATATTATCTACTTATCTGCGTTTAAATATATAATAGAATTACAGGCTGTTAACTTACTAAATATTACCCTTTAACTGTATTTATCCTGGTTCTAATTAAGAACAATTATAAATAATGGAATTACCAGAAAACACTTTACTTTACCACATCTACCTGTTAATTTTGCAGGCTTAGTTTTTGAACTAGAATATGCTTCACAACTTTAAGGCCGTAACGCTATCCTATAAAAAAGCCCCTTTAGACATTCGGGAGATAATTGCTTTAGACGAATTTTCGTGTAAGCTTTTTCTGCAAACGCTAAAAGACTTTATTCAGGCCAGTGATATTCTGGTGCTTTCTACGTGCAATCGCACGGAAGTTTATTACACCGCCGACGTAGATTATAGCCAGGAAATCATAAAATTACTGGGCATTCAGAAGGGCATTGCCCATATTACGCACTATCTCGATTATTTTACCATCATAAATACGCACCAGGATGCTGTCCAGCACTTGTTTGATGTGGCGATGGGCCTGGATGCACAGGTAGTAGGCGATATTCAAATCTCGAACCAGGTAAAACAAGCCTACCAGTGGTCGGCCGATAATGAAACTGCCGGGCCCTTCCTGCACCGCCTGCTTCATAATATATTTTTTACGAACAAACGGGTTGTACAGGAAACTTCTTTCCGCGACGGCGCTGCCTCTACTTCGTACGCCACGGTAGAACTGGTAGAAGAACTTACCAACGATATAAACAACCCCCGCATTTTAGTAGTAGGTATCGGCGAAATTGGCGCAGATGTATGCCGCAACCTGAAAGATTCGGTATTGAATAATGTAGTTATTACAAACCGCACGCAAGCCAAAGCTAACATACTAGCCGAAGAATGCGGTTTTGAAGTGCTGCCTTTTGAAAATCTGGTACAGGGCCTGAAAGAAGCGGATGTAGTTATTTCTTCTATCTCGCGCGATACGCCATTTTTTACTGCCGAAATGATTAAGCGGCTGGAGGTGCTGTCGTATAAATTTTTTATTGATTTATCGGTGCCCCGTAGCATCGAAGCGGAGGTAGAAAATATTCCGGGCGTGTTGATTTACAATATCGATACGATTCAGAACAAAGCAAATACTGCCCTGGAGCAACGCCTGGCTTCTGTACCGAAGGTGAAACAGATTATTGCCGAATCTATCGAACAATTTCAGGACTGGACCAAAGAGATGGCGGTTTCGCCTACCATCCATAAACTGAAGAATGCTTTGGAAAATATCCGGCAGGAAGAACTGTCGCGCCACCTGAAGAAATTAACCCCCGAAGAAAACAAGCTGATAGACGACGTGACGCGTAATATCATGCAGAAAATAATCAAGCTGCCGGTATTGCAACTTAAAGCGGCCTGTAAACGGGGCGAAGCCGAAACGCTGATTGATGTACTAAACGATTTGTTTAATCTGGAAAATCAACCGGAGACAACCCAAAAATAAATTTAAACTAAATAGCTATATCAGGCGGCCGGGTTTACGAACCTGTCCGCTTTTTTTTTGCGTAAAACAAGCAATTTATTTTCCGGGATTATAGTACCGTACAAAAATGATAGCGCTTTCCAGCGTAAGTCTCAGGTTGATATAAGCCTGTTTCTATTTCAAAAGCGCACTTAATTATTCATATTGCTATAAAATTGCGTTTTAATGGCTTAACCCTTATTGTCATGACCTACCAGAAAAAATTCGTATTGCTTTATTTGGTTTCGGCTGCTTTTATAATAATGGCTAATTATGGCGCGCACGCGCAGGAGGTAATTCCGGACCATAAACTTAAAACCAATATTTCATCGCTTAATAACTCGCTGGAGTCTATTATGCAACTACAGCCTAAGCGGTTTCAGTATAATACCCGCCAGTACCCGCACCTTCAACTACCGGGTGGCGGCTCTTACGGGTTTATTTCGGAAGAATTTCAGCAGGTATTGCCCCACCTGGTGCGTAACGAAGTAAAATTTTACAATAATGGCAAAAACAGCCAGCAAACGGCTCTTATTCCATCGATTGAGCTGGAAAAGCTGGTACCGGTTCTGGTGGGTGCGATCCAGGAGCAACAGGCCATGATCCAGCAGTTACAGGAAGAACTGGCTACCCTGAAACAAACCTTGGCTCCTTAGACCTTTGGTTTATGCCGGGTGGCAGGTAATAATACCATTTCACCTTTACTACCTTCCGTAAAGCTGACCTGAAAAGGGAAGCAAACCTGGTAGGTTTTGAAACCTACCGGGTTTAAGTTACCTGCAGTATGGCCGTTTTTCATGCGATTTGGTATAATAAGATATTTGGCAAATAATTAGCCAAACCAAAAAGGGCTGTAAATATTTACAGCCCTTTATAAGGTTTTAATATTTGTGTGTTTTTCAGGTTACATGTCAGTACAGCACTCTTCCAGGCAATCAATTACATCAATGAGTTTCGGGATAGACAAAGAATAATAAATCTTTGTCCCCACCTTAAAAGATGAGAGCACCCCTTTGTCTTTGAGTGTAATTAAATGCTGTGAGGCAATTGCTTGTGGCAGGTCCAGGTACTGGTAAATCTCCGTCACTGTCATTTTCTCTTCTTTCCCTAAAAGATCCACAATCGCCAAACGTTTGGGGTGCGCCAGCACCTTCAACATCGAAGCCGCTTTGTCGATCTTTTTAGATTCAACCCTGGACAATAAATTTCGCATACTCATAATTCAAAATAATTAAAACACATCATTACTTACAACACTCACTACTTACACGTCAAATGAAACAAGTGCCACTACCCGTAATATTATTTGCCTTATTCTTTCTTTTATTCAGCATCTTTTTGTTATTCAGCTACAAATATTATTTACGGGCTGATGCAGGGCACCTCACTGGCTGGAGTCGACTTAGCATACTGCCTGTTTACGTATAAAATAAAAGTTGGATATATAAAATACTAAATACATCTACATTTTTATATTTAGCGACCGATATCCACGGCTAATTTTATAAAAAAGTGGTTGAATACCCACAATTAATTGTTAATCAAGGCTATTGATTAGTAATAGTAAAGCAAGATGGTAAAAATATTTATCTTCTCAAATATTTTAAAAATGTATTTATTTCTGGCCATTGTCACCTTTTATTACCAGTTTAAATAAATAGCCGACTGCTATTTATTTATCCGCCACTGTTATACTTAAACCCGAATAAAATGGACCACCGCCATAAGCACTCCACCAGGCAGGAACAAACTTTGAAAATTATAAAAAAAACGTTCGGGCTGCTAAAATATTATAACCTAATGCTTTAGGGTTCCTTAGCAGGCAAGCCTATTATTCCCGGCTAAAGGGGCCCGATATTATTAGCGCTTTCCACCCAGTACTGCCCCTAATATAAAATCCAAACCGCCGCTGTTATAACCTGACTGACGCCCTAAACTGCCTAATACCCCCATTAAAGTACCCAGACCACCACCTGTGTTTTGCTGCTGGCCTGGCATCGTTTGGCTACCTCCTCCTAACAAGCCACCTAAACCACCCAGACCTCCCATAGCGCCTGCACCCCTAGTCCCCTGGCCACCACCCATTACGTTACCCAGTAAACCGCCTAGCATGCTACCCATACCACCATTACTACCTATACCTGCGCCACCCTGCCGGCTAGTCAATACTTTAGAAATAAGAATAGGGGCTAAAATACCGAGTAAGCCTTTCATCATACCGCCCGCCGGCACGCCAGCCTGCCCGAGCGAATTGGCCAGACCTGTTCGTTGCAGGAAAGCAGCATCGGTAGGATCTTCGCCGTGTTGCTGCGCTTCTTCTGCTTTATTTACAAACTGCTGCAAGGCACCAAACTGCTGCTGATTAATATTCAGGTACTGGGCCATTTCTTGAATTTTGCTTTGCTCCTGCGCATCCAGTTTACCGTCGGCTTTGGCAAAACTCATTACATCAGTAATAAATGAAAACCGTAATTCGCTATTTTTAAGTACATCCAGGCACTGGCGGAGCTGATATTAGAGGAATCCTGAGCTGCCCCAGCACCTCCTGCTGGGCTGCCTCCGTTAAACCTGCCGATTGCGAAAGCAAAGTTAAAAATTGTATTTCTTCCGGCGAAGCAACCCGGTCGGCGGAAGCTACACTGGCAATAGCTCCTAAATAGGCGGCCTTTTCGTTTTCAGAATAATCCTTTAATAACTGGGGTTCCTGCGTTTCCATGATATATCTGAATAGGTTTTAAATACAAATTTTACTTAACGCAGATAATCAGAAAAATGTGACAAATATTTAGGAACAGCGCGGCTCAGGACACGGCAGGTCGGTCATCCGGAAAGAAGAAATGTGTTTACGCCGGCAAAGAGGAAGGCGTTTATAAAAATTATGCCAGCATAATTTTAGATTTTGTTCGGTTAGAAGTCAAAATATTCATCGTCTTCCAACTGTACTTCTTTCTTTTTCTGCGGTTTCCTGCCTTTTAAGATATCTTTTAGTTCTATTCTTTCTCTCGCTCTTGGTTCTGGTTTCCCTGGGAAAGCTTCTTTATCGCCATCTAAATTGCCGGCTACTTTATTTCTTACCCGCGATTTGTCCAGGGCCACTTTGTAGTTGCTCTCGTTACCTTTCAGTGTCAGAAAAATACTGGGCGTACCGGCCGCCACGGCTACTACCTGTCCGGGTTCGGCCGGAACACCTACTTTCCGCAGAATCAATGGAATCCGGAACTTGTAATCCATCTGCTGGTCGAAAGTATGGGTCCCCTGCACCCCGATAACCGAAGCACGCCTAACATCGGTTCTTATTTCCATTTCGGGAAAATATACGGTCCGTTTCTGAATCCAGAAATTATTGCGTAGCTCGGCAAATTGAATATTGGCCAGCTCTTTTCGTTTTAAAAAGCGCGATAATTTTTGCAATGGCTCAAAATCCAGCAGTTGGCCGTTGCGTACCATCGCATTAATTTCAGCTTCCATCTGGTCGGTTTTGGCATTCAGGCGACTATCGAAATACAAATCTGAGTTAATGCGAGCCGTTAATATTCCTTTGAGGTGGCGCTGCAAGATAAATTTCTGACCAAAGTCTTCGAAGGCATAAAACAAACTATCAACCCGTATATTGGCCAGTTCGGCTGTGGTGGTAATTTTGAGGTTATCCGGCGCACTGGCATCCATCCGGCCCTGCAAGGCAAAACGCCCGCCGGCCATATCCATCGAAATATTTTGCGACGACACCACCTGGTTTTTAAGCTGCACATTCCCTTTGATATTCTGGCCCCGGAACCGCCGGAATTGCAAACGCTGCACAGTCGCATTTATATCGAATGAAAAATGACGTGAAACCAGCAACCGGTACTGCCCCGAACCACCTGCCCGGCCAGGAGTATTTTTGACAATGGCCACCTTATTACCGAAGCTGCCGCTTAATAACTGGTCGGCATTCATAAATTTGGATTCCACGTCAGCTTCTATGCGTAAGCCCTTATTTTTCAGAAGCATCCAGCTTAAAACATTTTTAAAATAGCCATTCACCAGAAAGTCAGAACTGCCCAGCCAGCCTTTAAAATTGGTTACGGCCATATCATTTTTGCGAATCAGGAAATCTCCGGTCAGTTTACGGAAAGGGTGGCGATAGTTGTTTAATTGCAGCATTACATTGTGCAGGGTAATATCGCCGGAAGCCCGTACCGCTGCATGCCCGCCAGAAGTACGGAACAATTTTAGCGGCCCGGCGAAAGCCACGGTTACATCGGCCCGGCCACTGCCCTTCTTTATTTCGGCAACCGGAAAAATACCCAGCACATGGGCCACCTCAAACTTACCTTTTAGATCCAGGTTCAGGTAAGGATTATCGAAATTACGGTAAACCAAATTGCCGGAAATGGGTTGCCCGCCCAACCGGCCTTTAAAGTTTTTCAGCGCCAGTACCGACGTGACACTGGTGTGCCGGATGCCGTTGGTAAAACTACCGTCCAGGTTTATATGGGTTATCTTTTGCTTGTAATCCGGCTGGTAAAACGAAGCCTGGCGGCAGCCAAAAGAGATATTTACGAGCGGGGTTTCCTTCGGCGACAGATGCCCTTTTACCGAACCGTTAAAATAGACTTTACCGCTGCTTTCATACTGCCCATACAGCCGATCGTATTTTTCGGGGAGCAAGGCCACCACCGACTGCACACTGGTATTACGGCCTTTAAACTTAAGATCGTAAAAAATGCTGTGGGCATAATTAATATGGCCAGCCACTTCGTAACTAGCCTGGTTTACCTGCACCAGCGATGGCGCCAGTTGAATATCTTTAGTATCCAGATTCAGACGCAGCGATGCCTTCAGGAACGTCTGCTTGTTTTTAAAATATTCATTTTCCCGCAGCCGTACCGTATATACAAAAGCCTTGCCCTCGCCTTGTACCGCTACTTCCGGCCCATTCATCTGCAAAGCGGCCTGCATCTGGATGGCCCGCACCTTATCGTACTGCTGCAGGGGTTGATCGTCGTAAGTGATTAACATATTCCGCAGCGAGACCTGCTGGAAGTTAAAAGCCAATTTCTGATTGGGTGTGGCCGTGGTATCTTTGCCAAAGATGCGGTAGTTTATTTCACCGTTGGAAAATACTTTTATGTGCACTTCCCCATCTTCCATAAAAAGTTCGCGCACCTGGTATTTTTTCTGCAGAATATCCATCACACTAAACGTGCAGAATATTTTATCAACTGTAGCGAGGGGTACCTGACTGCCGGCCGCCGATTCCATTATTTGTACCTTATCGAGGGTAACAGACATCTGCGGAAATTTATCGAACAACGAAAGTGAAATATTAGCCACTTCTACTTTTGTTTTGATGTGCTTGTTAGCTTCCGCCACAAAAAGCTCAATAATTTTATCCTGATAAAGATAAACCATTCCAGCTCCCAGCGCAGTAAGTAAAAACAAGCCTGCCCCTGCCCACAGAAAAAACCCGCCTATTTGTTTAGCTTTCAACCAGATAAAATAAGTCGCCCTTTGATCAATGATAAAGATACAGGAGTCGCCGAAACTACCCAAGCTTTTTATAGTTTCCAGCGCTAAATATTTTTTTCACTTTTTTTCTAAAAATGTTTGTAGTTAAAAAAAAACCACACATATTTGCACACCGAAACGACAAAAACAGGTTGTTACCGGAACAAAAAAGGGGTGTTAGCTCAGCTGGTTCAGAGCACCTGCCTTACAAGCAGGGGGTCACTGGTTCGAATCCAGTACGCCCCACATTAAAAAAAGAGGTTATAGACTAAATCTATAACCTCTTTTTTTTTTACTAATTTTTAAATTTGGTTTAAACAAGTAGTAGCTG
>JAQBNV010000314.1 GCA_028288395.1 Adhaeribacter sp.
GCTGTTTAACGGGGTCGCCAGCAGCAGCAAAGGCACTATCGCGGTTGATAAATACGAGCTTATATTTACCTTTGGAAACAGAATCTATGCTGATAGCAGGACCTATTTCCTGCCAATTCCGGATTTGCGCCGAGCCCGGCAGCATCCCTAAGACCTACAAAAGAAACACCAGACCGAAAAACTTTTTTTAAAGTGTACCCAAAAGAAGCCAAACGCTTTAACCGTAAAACCGCCCGGCGCATTACTTTTGTAATCGACCCCGATTATAAAGGCGTGGCAGCGGCCAGCCATAATATTATAGGTTTAGTCCGAAATGGATGTTGGAAAAACCCGGTGATATAGATGTGGTCACCCACAAAGTATTTCATATTGTCCAGAATTACGGACGCGGAGCCGGACCAGGTTGGTTAGTAGAAGGCATAACTGATTATGTGCGGCACAAGTACGGGATAGATAATGCCGGCGCCAACTGGAGTTTAACGCCTTTCGACCCGAAGCACAACTATACCAACAGCTACCGGATTACCGCCCGCTTTTTGGTTTGGTTAGAAAAAAATGAAAACAAGAAGATAGTAGACGAATTAAATAAGTCTTTGCGTACCCGTACTTACACCCCGGAAACCTGGGTAAAGCTTACCGGCAAAACCCTGGATGAACTGTGGCAAAGCTACGCTCAGAATCCGGCCATTTAAGAGGGGTATTATATAGTCGCTTACCTATTAATTAAATAATCAGGAATAAGTTAGTGCTTACGTTTGCAGTGAATTTCTTCTGAAAATTGATTCAGGTGTTTGGACCCGAACTTTAGTAATATTTTAAGTAAAGTACATGGAAAATAAATATCAGATTGTTCGTAAAATGGGGCTGATGCTCATCTTTTTGGCCTCCTTGCCGTTATGCAGTTTTAAGACGGCGGTGAAAGCCAGTCTCAGAAAAAGCAATTTGAATATTATAAATCTAACAGGTACATCTATGCCGATGGATACTGCGATGAGTCAGTTGATTGCAGGCGATGCCCAACCGCAATTGATTGATAATAAATTTAGTTTTACCGAGGGGCCGGCCGCCGATAAAGCCGGCAATATTTTCTTTACCGACCAGCCTAATAATAAAATCTGGCAATACAGCACCGAGGGGAAATTATCGGTTTTTATGGATAAAGCCGGCCGGGCCAACGGTTTGATGTTCGACAATAAAGGAAACTTACTTGCCTGCGCCGACGAGCAGAACCAATTGTGGTCAATGAGCCCAAAAGGTAAAATAAAGGTTTTGGTAAAAGACCTGCAGGGTCGTCGCCTGAACGGCCCGAACGATTTGTGGGTAGATCCCAAAGGAGGAGTATACCTGACCGACCCTTATTACCAGCGCAATTACTGGGACCGCAAAAGTCCGGAATTGGCAGGAGAGCACGTTTATTACCTGCCCAAAGGCAAAAAAGAGCTGGTAGTAGTAGCGGCAGATTTATTAAAACCAAATGGCATTATTGGTTCGGCTGACGGTAAAAATTTGTTTGTGGCCGACATAAAAGGAAATAAAACGTACAAATACGCTATTTCGCCGGACGGCACCCTGCTGAACAAGCAGCTTTTTGTAGAACAAGGATCTGATGGTATGACCCTGGATGAAAGAGGTAATATTTACCTGACTGGCAAAGGCATCACAGTATATAATCCCGCCGGAGAAAAGATCGGGCACATTGCCGTTCCGGGTAACTGGACGGGTAATGTAACGTTTGGGGGTAAAGATCGAAAAACCTTGTTTATTACGGCTTCCGAAGCAGTTTATATTTTACCCATGCAGGTAAAGGGTGCCCAATAGTTTCCAGAAAATATCTTCTGGGCTATGGCCAACTTTCTGTCTTATGAGGTGTGTTGAAAAAGGAGAAAAGTAAACTTGCAACGCTATTCTTTAACTTTTTTTCTTTCATCTGGATTTACTAAGTTAAGTAAATCAACTTTCCGTATTTATTAGCGCATCTCAAATCTGCTGATTATAGAAGAAAAGATATAGATATTTTTGTAGCTGGGCTGAGGCCTGCTCCCAAGGATTTGGTCTACTTCAACATGCCAACTTCCTGGTGAAATACTGCTCCTATTAAGAAATTCTTCTTTGCGTTTGCCGCAACCATTCTTTGGCCTTTTCTGGCCTCTCAAAGATTTGCATCTGCAAAGAGGAGCCTATTTTGTGCTTTAGGTTTTCGGCGGATAAACGGGCTAGAGATTCCGGACTGATAACATGAGCAAAATGCGTTAACCCTTGATTAATCGCTCTGGGAGCCCAATCATTAGTAAGCCATTCAGTTATCTGACTCCAGGGACCGGCCACCAGACTATTATCATTAAGAAGATAAGGGCAGTTATATTGGGTTAATATTTCCAGGTAAGTATCTGCTCCTTGCCGGATACTGGCTCGTGTCTGATAGCCTGACCAATTCGCATATACCCACTGATTTAGTGCATCAAATTCGATGGTGAGAAAAATTTGGCCGTCCTCATTCTTTAATTCTCTATCCATTTTGGTTAAGCTAGCAAGCCACTGTGCCACCACTACGTTAAGGCTAGTTTCTTCTACGAAATTCTAGGCCTCTCTGCTATTTTTATTTGTTAATTAAACCTAAAATATAATATCCTGGAAGCATTAGGATGAAGCAAGGAAATGGTCTCAAAAAACGACGGAATATAGATATTGAAAAAGGTGTTGTGGAAATAGGGTAATCTGCTAAAAAATAGCTTAGCTAACTATCTCATCAAACAAAAGCTAAATTGAAAAAAGAAGGTGGTTAAATGAGACGTAAAAGTTAACAGCATTTTAGGCTGTCTATCAAAAAGTGTTACTTTTAAGCCATTAACCACGAGCCTGGACAAATATGGGGAAGGGCAACAGAAAGCCTTGGAAGAATTGAAAAACCTAATTAGTCAAGCCAAAGAGGGCAAACTGCAGGTAAAGAAAAGAGGTGGATATCGGGGCCGAAAAGCTAAATCTGCTGATGAGGAGGGGAGTAAGGGCGTGTAAATTGAACAGTGTCAGTTGTTGTTGATTATGCAGATGAACTTTTAGCTTATCTTCAAACCTACT
>JAQBNV010000318.1 GCA_028288395.1 Adhaeribacter sp.
ATTACCGATTGCTTAACCACCTGGACCGGCAACACCGATTCTAACTGGGATATTAATGCCAACTGGTCTAATGGTATTCCGACGCACGAAATGGACGTAAATATTCCGGCGAATGCAACCACTTACCCCATTGTATTATCCACTACTGCCGTCTGCAGAAATATTACAAACCAGGGAAATTTAACGGTTAACGGGGGCACCCTCAGTATCGGCGAGCACTTTACAAACAATGGAACCCTGAACCAAAACAATGGCTTATTAGAATTTAAAGGCACTGGTAACCACAAAATTATTGGCTCTACCTTCCAGAACCTGAAAGTTGGTGGCCCCGGCATTAAAATAATAGACGCAGATCTTATGATTACGGGGAATTTAACCATTGCCGAGGGTATCTTAAACACGGGCGCTCACAAAATAACATTAGCAGAAAACGCAACCCTTACCGAATCGTCGGCTAATCATGTAATAGGGCAGGTGGTAGCCAGCCGCTCTTTTAAAAGCGTCGCTACCCATACTTTTGGTAACATGGGACTGAGCCTCACCACTACTGCCAGCCCTTCGCCTACCATCCAGGTAACCCGGGTAACCGGCACCACCGGACCAGCCGGTATCCGGTCGGTTAACCGTTTTTTCCATATCCATGTGATAGAGGGTAAAACCAGTGGCCTGAATGCCACCCTGGTATTTACGTACCTGCCAGGTGAACTAAACGGTTTGTTAAAAGAGAACCTGGTGCTTTACCGGTTGCCGGATAACACCACCACTTGGGCCGTGCAGGAAAAATCAGTTGCGGCAGCGGCCGATTACAAAATCAGTCTGAGCGGCATCAGTGCTTTCTCTACCTGGACATTGGCCGAGCGCAATCCGGTGACGGTTTTACCAGTATCGATGATATCTTTTAAGGCTACCCGCCAAAAACAGGATGCTTTGATAACCTGGGAAACAGCTCTGGAAAAAGGTGCTGCCGGCATAGAAATAGAAGTATCTACCGATACCAAAAATTACCGGAAAATTGGTTTTATAGCAGCAAGTGGTATTAACAGCAATAACCGCCAGCGCTACGCATTTACCGATATCGAAAATGGCAAATCAGGCATACGTTACTACCGGATAAAGCAATTGGACCAGGACGGCACGTTTACCTATTATGGACCGCGGTCTCTAAGTTTTACAGAATTAACCACCTTAACCGCTTATCCCAACCCGTCTACAGGTGCTTTTGCTCTCCTGGCCCAGGCCAACGACGCAGAACAGATGCAAGTAGTTATTAAAAATGCCGCTGGTCAAACCATTTACAGCGCCCGGAAACAATTATACAAAGGCGAAAATACCGTAACCATTAATTTGCCAGCCGGTGCCAAGCCGGGCATATACCTGATATTGGCCCGTTATAATAATACTTTACACCCGCTAAAAGTAGTAGTGGAATAAGTTTAAAGGCCGTATTTGTCGATTAAAAATATTAAAGCGGCCATAGAAGCGCCACCTAGCTCCAGTTCGCGTTGGTTTACGCGGTCGAAAGTATCGGTGGCGGCATGGTGTATTTCAAAATAACGCTGCGAATCGGGCCGGAAGCCAATAAGGGTAGTTTTACCGTTTTTCAGGGGACCAATATCCGCTCCGCCGCCGCCGGCATTTATGGCGTGCAGGCCGTAAGGAGCCAGCAAATCTTTCCACCGGGCAATCGCCGCGACTTTGTCCGGCGTTGCTTCGATGCTAAAGCCCCGGGGGGTGAATCCTCCGGCATCGGATTCCAGCGCTGCCAAGTGTTTTTCTTTATTGGCGAGCGCCTCCGCTGCGTATTTTTGACCACCACGCAGCCCATTCTCCTCGTTCATGTACATCACTGCCCGTATCGTACGTTTCGGTTTGATATTTAAGGCTTTCATCAGGCGCAAAACCTCTATGGCTTGCATACAACCGGTACCATCATCGTGCGCTCCCTGCGCCAGATCCCAGGAATCCAGATGCCCGCCGACTAAGATAATTTCGTCCGGGTGTTCGGCACCCTTTATCTCCCCAATTACGTTATGCGACAGCGCATCCGGCAAGGTTTGGGGGTTCATTTTAAAATAGAATTGCAGGTTCGGGGCCGCTTTTAATTGCCGGCTTAATAATTCGGCGCCGTTGGTACTAATAGCCACGGCCGGAATTTTTATACCACCTTCTTCGTAACGGGTCGAGCCGGTGTGCGGAAAATCATCCAGGGCTAAATTCATCGATCGGACTATTACACCAACGGCACCCAGCTTGGCTGCCTCTATGGCCCCGGAGCTCCGCTGATTAACGGCATCGCGGTAAGCTAGAAAAGTTTCGGTATAAGCGGGGTTCATGGGACGGTTAAAAAATACAACTTTACCCTGTACCTGGGCGCGACCCAAAGCTTTTAATTCCTCGAAAGTATGCACTTCTACAACGGGCGCAGTTATTCCTTTTTTACCCGTACCTACTGAGCCACCCAGGGCGCAAACCGGCACATCCTGTTTTTGGTTAGCCCATTTTATAGTTGCTTTTTCTTTTTCGCCCCGCTCCCAATGTGGCACCATTACTTCCTGCAGGTAAACCCTATCAAAACCGTATCCTTCCATCAATCTTTTCGTCCAGGCAACGGCTTTTACTGCCCCCGTCGAGCCACTGAGCCGCGGGCCAATTTGGGTGCAGAGAAAGCGCAGGCTTTCGTAGCTTTTACCATTGGTCAGCGCCTCCCGGAAAAGGCTCCGGATAACCACAGAATCGGTTGGCTGATTTTGGGCCTGGGCTGAAATAACCGAAAAACCCAGCGCGATGAACAAGACAAGGAGGTAATATTTAACCTTCATACAAAGAATTTTTTATCAAAAATAAGTTTTCTATTTCGAATTGCTAAATAAAGCCCAGAAGCTTTATCTAAAGTGAAAACTTTTCAAAAATATTTTATATAACTAAACATTTAGTTTAATAACTAAGTAATTAGTTATATATTTATCTCAACCAGTAATCACCTACAAATGAAAGAATTAACCAAGGCCGAAGAACAGGTAATGCAGGTTCTTTGGGAGCTACAAAAAGGTTTTGTGAAAGACATTATCGAAAGATTGCCCGAACCCAAACCCGCTTATAATACCGTGTCTACGATAGTGCGCATTCTGGAGAAGAAAGGCTTTGTCGGGTACCAGGCGTACGGAAAAACCCATGAATATTTTCCGCTCCTCGAAAAAGAACAATACACCAAGCAGTTCCTGAAAAATTTTGTCAGCAGCTATTTTGGGGGCTCTTACCAGCAGTTAGTGAGCTTTTTTGCCAAAGAAGAAAACATGAACCTGCAGGAACTAGATGAGCTGATGAAACACGTAAAAAAAGACTTAGACCAATCCGATAATGAATAATCTGCTGCAATACCTGGCCGAGTCGAGCTTGGCGCTACTGCTGTTTTATGTCTTGTATGCTTTGCTTTTGAGCCGCCAGACCTGCTTTGGTTTCAACCGGTTTTATTTATTGGCGGCTTTACTGCTTTCGCTGGTCATTCCTTTCCTGGAATTACCAGCCTGGCCAACCGAAGCAAGTATGCCAGGTGTTGCTACCATCGTGGTACAGGTACAACCGGCTGGGGAGTCTTATACCACCCTAATGGTTGCGCCCTCACCTCCTGCCACCAAAGCAGTAAATTATTGGATCTGGCTGTATGGTATTTACGTCGGCGGAGTAATGGTAGCAGTCATCTTTTTCTGCTGCCAATTTCTGAAGCTTTACACCCTTATTTACAGCCACGCTGCCGATGGCTTTTATTGGCAACGCATTAAAATTATTCCTACCCACGGGCAAATGAGCACCTTCTCTTTTCTGCACTATATTTTATTTGACAACAGCCAGCCGTATACCCCCGCCGAAAGAGAACTAATCCTGCGGCACGAGCAGGCCCACTTAGCGCAAAAGCATACGTTCGATATTCTGTACCTGAAGATGCTCACCATATTTTTCTGGTTCAACCCGCTCCTTTATCTCTATAAAAAAGCTTTGGAAACTACCCACGAATATTTAGCCGATGCCAAAGTGCTGCAGCAGGAAAAACCCGATACCTATGCCGCCTTGCTGGTGCAACAGGTTCTAAATAAAACCGGCTTATCCTTCGGCAACTTCTTCCACCTCAATCAGTCACTCACCTTAAAAAGATTAGCTATGATGAAAAAGATTACGAATTCTTCCAGTCTCATGCGCCCCTTGCTGGTGATGCCAGTGGTCTGCGCCTTTGCCATAATCTTTGCCTCCAACCGGCCGGTTTCTGTACCTGATTTGATGCCTGATGCATCCAATATTAGTCGTACCACCGGAAACTCCGGGTTTTCCAATAAAAACAATTTAACGCAAGCAGTAAGTTATGCTTCAGTTTCTGAAGATGAAATTTCGGAGCCTTCCTTTCCGGACGGTAAAGAGCAGTTATACCGTTTTTTGTTACAGAACCTGAGATTTAAACCGGAGGCTTTCGGGAAGGATGATATTAGGGTAACAGTTGTATCAATAAAACTTGATGAAAAAGGAAATCCCGAAATAGCATCTGCCAAAAACGGAGATTTAATTATCCAGGAAATTAACCGGGTAATTAGCCTTATGCCCCGCTGGATTCCGGCCTATCGGGCAGGAAAAGGATTAGCATCCCGATACGAACTTCACTTTTTAATTAACCGGAAATTTAAGCATTCTGATATTGCTCTTAACAAGATAGCAAAAAAAGGTTCTTTGAATTCTGAAGGAGTACCAACATTCAGTTCTGATATTGTCCATCTGGGATTGAACCCTGAAACTGGCCTGCCGAAAAACTTTTTAAATAAAGAGGCTATAGTAGTAGGAAATATTACTGAACCCTCCTTTCCCGGCGGCAAAGCAGCTATGGAGCGTTATTTCAGAAAAAATTTGAATCTAGGAAAAGTAATCGGGAAAGAGTTAGATAATACAATAGAATTTGAATTAGGTAATGCATTTGCGTTAGAAATTGACCAAAACGGAAATATTAAAAAATTGCTTTTAAAGGATAATAGTCTCGTTGAATTAGGTCAGAACCCATCTCCACACCAATCAAGCTTAAAAAAAGTTGGGAATAATTTTTATAACGAGGTAATACGCTTAATCAATAATATGCCCCAATGGAAACCTGCTATTAAAGACGGACAACCCATTAGTGCCAGGGTTGGGGTTAGTTTTGGTCTGTTGCATACGCCGGAACCAGCAAAATCCTCCAAAAGAAACGAAATATATTCTACTAACCACGAAGGTAAAATAACTTTTCACACGGATCGAATTGTGTTTTGGATTCCATTAAACGAAAACAGCAAATCCGAAACAGATAAAGTAAATCAATCTTCACCTGGCCTTAAGTTACCCCAGTTTCCGGGTGGTAAAAAGGAATTAAAAGAATATTTATCCAGCCATACCAATTATCCGGGAACCGCAATTAAAAATAAAATTTCCGGCCAGGCAATCATCCAGGCTACCATTGATGCCGATGGCAAAGTAACTAATTTCAAAACCCTGCACACCGATAATGCCTTTTTTGAACAGGAGGCGTTTTCGGTATTGCGGGAGATGCCCCGGTGGGAGCCGGCTTTAAAAGATGGCCAGAGAACCTCTTTTAACCTGGTTTTTCCGTTTGTATTTGCCTTGGAAAGCAAACAAAATATACCGGCCCTTCGCTTACCCAATAACCGTAACCAGTTATACGTGCAGGATGCGATTACCATCATAGGCTATAGCCAGGTAATTGCGGGTAAAACTTTCGTTAAAAAATCGGTTACGCCTGCCAACCATACGCCCAAACCCGCTATCACCGCTCCCGCACAGGATAAAATTTTCACGTTTGTGGAGCAGAACGCTCAGTTTCCGGGTGGCGAAACTGAAATGAATAAATTCATTAAAGCTAATCTGAAATACCCGGCGGAAGCTTTGCGCAACCGCGTAGAGGGTTTGGTAGTGGTTCAATTTATCGTAAGCACCAATGGTAAAATATCCGATGTGCAGGTAGTTAAAAAGCTAGGCGCCGGGACCGACGAAGAAGCAGTGCGGGTAGTAAATAAGATGCCTAACTTTAAGCCTGCCCGGCAAAATGGCAAGCCGGTAAATTTCCGCTACACCCTTCCCTTGGGTTTTGGCCTAACCTCCTCTACCCCTAGCCCTACTTCCAACGCTTCTTCCGGGCCAGATATGCCCGATAAAATATTCACCTTTGTAGAACAAATGCCGGTCTTTCGGGGAGGTGAGAATGAATTAAATAAATTTATTCAATCAAATATTAAATATCCGGCGGAAGCCCAGCAAAAAGGCTTAACCGGCTTAGTAGTGGCGCAGTTTACCGTAGACAAAACCGGAAAGGTGAGCGATCCGCAGGTTGTGAAATCGCTTGGCGCCGGCACCGACGAAGAAGCTATCCGGTTAATTAAATTAATGCCGGCGTTTAGCCCCGCCAAACAAAATGGCCAGCCGGTAAACTTCCGCTACACCCTGCCTATTAGGTTTGGGGGTTCTGGTGAAAAAGCCATGCTTAACAACACCACCCCCGAAACCATTACCCAAGCACCTACAAAAGCGAATAACAAAATTGTAGAGGTCCGAAAACCGGAATATCCGGGAGGAGATTCGGAGTTAAATAGATTCTTACAAAGAAATATTAAATACCCAGCGGCCGCCCTAAGAGCAGAAATAACCGGCAGTGCAATAATACAGGTAACTATAAATAAATGGGGTAAACCCGAGAATTTTGATGTTTTGCACGCTACCCATAAATATTTCGAGCAAGAGGTTTTACAGGTCTTAAACAAGATGCCGGAATGGCAACCGGCCCGGGCAGATGGCCAACCCGAAACAACGGTTTATGTTTTCCCCTTCTTATTTCAACTGGAAGGACACGATACTAAGCAATTACGCGCAGATTTTGACCGGGCGGCCCAGAGCCAGGTTGTTTCTAAAACGAATAATATAATGTTTAAAGCGCCTGAGGTGGTTGTTACCGGTTATTTACCTATCCAAAAAAAATAAGCGATATAATTTATGAGCCTGAAGCCTGATTGGTTCCTGCCCGCCGTAACTTGGACAATATTACCTTTAATGTTGCTTTTGGGTAGCTGTCTGCCCAAAAGCAATATTTCGGCTACTGCTTATAAATACCACATCAGCGGCATCATTGCGGACAGCCAGGATGGGGACACCTTGCTTTTGGGCGTGGTAGGAAATGCCCGGCGCATCAACAAAGCCATTATTAAGCATGGTAAGTTCCGGTTCAAAGGAACCGTGCCGGAATTATCGATGGGTGTTATTCAGTATAAACACAGTTTTAATATAACCGGAACCAGCGCCTTTGTGATTGAAAAAGCACCTATTGTTATTGCGGCCAGCGTTGACCCAGGGGATAGTGATTATGCTGATGGTAGAATTGTAAAAGCAGGAGAACAGAATGAATATTTAAAGGAATTGATGGCCATACTGGATCCTTTTAAGAAAGAAATGAATGAGGCCTCTTTAAAAATACAAAAGGCCCAACAGACCAACAATCCCGAAGAAGCTAAATTTTACCGGGACCAGAATTTAAAAGCTTTCCAGAAAATTAGTTTAACCCGCGAAGAATTTATAAAAACGCATCCCAATTCCCTGGCAGCTTTGTATGGATTTTACAATTCGTTAGATTATAAAATGCTGGGGTCAGAAAAATCGATGGCTACCTTAAATTTATTTGATGAGCAGATTAAGAAAACCAGTTTGTGGATGAAGGTAAAGGAACTGGCTGAACAGGAAGCTACCACCAAAAGCGGGAGCCAGTAATTTTTTCTCCTGTATCCGCCTGCGTTTTTAATAACGCAGCTGTTTCGTATTTCTGGTTCGAGTAGAATTTAGCGCTCTTGGTGGTGTTATCACCGCCAATTCTAAAGCTTCTGACGGTCTACTTACCGGTAAAAACACCATAGCCGTCAGGGTAGGGCAAAATATTGCTATATTATCTGGTTCAAGGTACTGTCATAAAAAGCAAGTTTTATTATAGGATTTTTTTCTTAACTTTACTTTACCCAAAAGAGGACTTCCGGCCGAAAGGTAACAGGATGTTCAT
>JAQBNV010000321.1 GCA_028288395.1 Adhaeribacter sp.
TAATATTTATTAACATAATAATTATTATCGACCGGGTCCAGCATCAGGTTCACGTTAAAGCGGGTATCGGCGGCAACTTTTAACGTATCTACCACTTCCTTGGTCGGCTGAAAAGATCCCCAGCCGCGACCGGTAATGGGCGAATTTTCCCGGGCAAAAAAGGTCATATAGTTACTACCCTGGCCTACACCGCCACTTACCTGCTGCACCCCAAACACAGATTCTCTCCCGTTTTCGTTTGCAATGTCAAAAACCTGGGCGTAAGTGGGCCATAAATCATAAACGCCCATGTTCATGACATCTTTCGCTTTCTGCGCCGCCAGGGGCCATTCTTTTCGGGTTAAATATACTTTGGCCAGTAAACCGGCCGCTGCGCCTTTGGTAGCCCGTCCGTTACTTAACGAATTTATTAAATCAGCTTCTGCCATTTTTAAATCCTCGATAATCAGCTTATAAACATCATCTACCGATGAACGGCTTGGATATTCGACGGCGGACAAGCTGGAGGTTTCTTTCGTTAGCAAAGGCAACGGTCCGTACCATCTGACCAGGTAAAAGTAGTAAAGGCCGCGTAAAAAGTGGGCTTCGGCCAATATGCGCTTTTTCTGATCTTCCGGCATGTTAATCGCCGGTACCCGGTCCAGCACCGCATTGGTGCGGTTAATGGCCGTAAACATGGTTTGCCACGTTTCTTTTACCACGCCATTCGTGGGGGTCAGCGTGTACTGGTCGATGGTTACCCGGTCGTTATTAATGGGGAGCGGAAATTCATCATCGGTACTTACATCGCCCATAATGATATAATTACGGTTATCCGGGCCAACATTATTCAGCAAGTCGTAAGCTGCATTAATGGCGGCTTCGGCATCGGCGGCGGTACGGTAAAAATTCTGAGGAGCGATAAACGATTCCGGATTTTCTTTCAGAAAACTATTGCAGGCCGGCAACGTGCAAACCAGCAGAAATAAGCCAATTATTATATTTTTCATTTTCTTCTTCAATATTAAAATTCTGAATGGTGCTACTTATAAGGTAATATTTACCCCAACGGTTACATTTTTAGAAGCCGGATAGCTGCCGTAATCGCTGCCCATGCTCAGGGTGCTCTGGCCGAAGCGGCTTATTTCCGGATCGTAGCCCGAGTAATTGGTAAAAGTAAAGTAGTTATTGGCGGCAACATACAGCCTTACATTTTGTAATCTGGCAGCCTGGGCCAAAGTAGCCGGCAGGTTATAGGAGAGGGTAATATTTTTAACTCTCAGGAAAGACCCGTCTTCGATTTGCCGGTCCGATATCTGGTAGGCATTGCCGTTGGCGTTGGCCCGGGGAATGGTGGTGCTGGGATTGGTAGGGGTCCAGCGATCCAAAACCTCTCGCGACTGGTTGCTCACACCTGTAAGCGACTCCATTTCGAACCGGTTGATATTGAAGATACTGTTGCCGTACACGCCTTGCAGAAACACACTTAATTCAAAGGCTTTGTAAGAAAAATTATTTGTGATACCGCCAAAGAATTTTGGTTGTGCCCGACCGATAATGGTGCGGTCGCTGGCATTAATGGCGCCATCGTTATTTAAATCTTTGTAGCGGCGATCGCCGGGTTTCGCGCTTTTCTGGGCCGAGGTTTTAACTTCTTCGGCATTCTGAAATATTCCGTCGGTTTGCAAGCCATAAAAGATACCGATGGGCTCTCCTACCCGCACCAGGCCCGAGAAAGATAACTGTAAGTGGCCGCTGGCGTTGCCCGAAGCAAACTCCGTAATATCGCCTAAATCCAATACCTCGTTACGGGTAGCAGCTACATTAAAATTGGTATTCCATCTAAAGGCACCATTATTAATATTAATGGTATTCAAACCAAATTCGAAACCTTTATTCCGGATTTTGCCCAGATTCTTGAGCGCAGTGGTATAACCCGAGGTTATTGGCAGCGGCACATTTAACAAAAGGTCGCGGGTATTTTTTATGAAATAATCGGCCGTAACGGATACCCGGTTCTGAAATAAGGAAACATCAATACCGGCGTCGAACTGGGCCGTAGTTTCCCATTTCAAATCAGGATTAGAAATACGGCTGGGGCCAAAACCAATATTTACTGCGCCGCCATAGTTGTAATTCTGGACGCCCAGAGCCGCCAAAGACTGGTACTGTCCAATTTCCTGATTACCGCTTAATCCGTAACTGGTTCTCAGTTTCAATTCGCTCAGGTAGCTGATGCCTTTCATGAATTCCTCTTCTGACAAGCGCCAGGCCACCGAACCGGATGGAAACACCGCATATTTATTACCGGCGCCAAACTTAGAAGATCCGTCGATCCGGGTGGTAGCGGTAAATAAATACCGGCCATTGTAATCGTAATTGGCCCGGGCAAAATAAGAAAGCAGGTTACCTGCGCTGGATCCAGATGCACTGGTTAAAGTAGTACCAGCCGAACCTAAATTATTATACAACAATATATCGTTTAAATAATTCTGCGAATTGGCTAACACATTTTCGTAACGGTTGCCCAACATCTCAAACCCTAACAACAGGTTAAGCGCGTGCTTTTCCCAGAAAGTTTTATTATAGGTCAGGGTATTGGTGTTTTGCCATTCGGTAAACTGCGACATGCCCACACTGCCGCTACCGTTGGTACCAATGCCATTAAAAATACTGCGCTTTATGTAGTCGTTGTCTTTAAAAATCTGAGCATTGGCACCCAGGCTAACCCGTAAATTCAATCCTTTGAAAAATTCGTAATCGGCGTAAAAATTACCTAAAAAGCGGGAGCCAATATTTAAGTTGGTTACCTCGGTCGCAACTCCCACCGGATTACTTATTTTTATACCACCGGCCACGTTATCAATCACCAGGCTGCCATCGGGGTTATAAACCGGAACCGTAGGCGAGAAATTCAAGGCACTGTACACGGCACTAAGCGAACTGCCGCCATCGCCATCGGTAGGCACCTGGTTGGCGCGGGTACGCGATACTGTCAGGTTATTACCTATTTTTAACTTTTCGGACAATTCACGTTCGAAATTAAAGCGAACCGAAGCCCGCTCGTATTTTGAATTGATGATAACACCCTGTTGGTTAAAATAATTACCCGACAAAGCGTACCGGGTTTTATCATCGCCGCCCGTAAAGGTTAGCTGGTAGTTTTGCGTGGGTGCCGTCCGGAATATTTCGTTTTGCCAATTGGTGCCTTCGTTGTAAATACTAGGGTCGGCAAAAGCTGCGGGTACCGTTTTGCCGGCATTAATATTGGCCTCTTTCACCAACTCAGCGTATTCGCGGGCATTTAGCAGGGGTAGCGTTTTCTGAACCTGCTGCGAACTGTAATAAGTTTCGAAGGAAATAGTTGACTTACCAGCTTTGCCCCGTTTGGTGGTAATTAACACCACCCCGTTCGCTCCCCGCGAACCGTAAATGGCGGTAGCCGAAGCATCTTTCAAAATATCAATGCTCTCGATGTCGTTCGGGTTAATGCTGGCGCCGTTTTCGTTATACAGGGGATAACCGTCTACCACGTAAAGCGGTTCGTTACCACCCTGAATGGAGTTTCCGCCCCGGATACGGATGGTAACGCCGCCGCCTGGTGAATGGGAAGCCTGCGTAACCTGCACCCCGGCAACCCGGCCTTGCAGGGTTTGAGCCATAGAGGTAACTGGTACACGTTGGATTTCTTCGGCCGAGACAGAAGCCACCGAGCCGGTAACATCACTTTTCTTTTGGGTACCATATCCTACCACTACCACTTCTTCCAACGCTTTCGCATCGGTTTCCAGCACAATATTCATGGCCGCACCCTGCGAAACCGGCACTTCTTTGGCGAGGTAGCCAATAAAAGAAAATATTAAAGTGCCGGTTCTTTCGGGAACATTAATGGAAAAAGTACCATCTACTCCGGTAGTAGTACCAGTACTGGAACCTTTTAACAATACCGTTACGCCGGGTAGGGGGCTATTGCTCGCGTCGGTTACTTTACCGGTAATTTCTACAACTGCAAGCCGGTTAGTCAATGATTTTTCGGCAGCTATAAAAAATTTATTCGGAGTTAAGTTGCTTTCTGCCCAAAATTGATTTTGTGGCTCGGCAGCAGCACTTACCTGCAGGCAGGCCGAGGTCAGAGATAAAAAAAGTGCCGTCCGGATAAAATCACGGGATGGGCATAGGGGTAGTCGCCTGTTGCCACGCAAAAGGGTATTCATTTTCATTTATTTAATATAAGTAAGGGTGGATAATAAAAATTTAAGTATGAGATTTTAAATTTGTTTATCTTCTGTACACCGGAAAGAGCTAGCTCTTTTCCGGCTGTTGTAATTTGATAAAATGAGCGGTTTTAGGTTAATCGGTTAGGTTAAAAGTCTCCTTTCTTCTGTTCCACAATGGTCAGGCTGAAAAATAAAGTAAAGATTGGTGGAGCGTTAAAGCCAGGCGGCCAGCGTACCTGCTAAATTAAAAAATTTTGCTGCCAAACAAAAAATCTAGCACTTATTTAATCAACACTGACCCAGCATAATAGCCGCTTAAAAATTTCAGAATCATCTATAATTATTCCACTATATATTTTTGCAAGTTCGACCAAATGAAACAATATCTGGCTACCAACAAGTGCCGGTCATGTGCAAATAAAGTCTCGAATATTCAACGCTGCCTCTTATATTTTGCAGGATATGGGTTAAACCAGAATCATCATTAAAGCACCTGCTAAATTTTTTCCAATACGGAGGCTGGATTAGGTATTTCGGGAGCGGCCAGGCTTTGCGGCCCATCTAATTCTTCGTAGTTCAGGTCTTTGGTAAAGGTTTCTTCCAACCGCCACAAGGCCAGTAAGGCAATGCCTACCACCAGGGTTCCTACCATTACCGCACCGATAGTAATGCCAAAACTACTGCGGGCCAATAAAAATAAAGCCGATATGGGAATGACCGAAGCCCGCACAAAATTAGGGACCGTGGTGGCTACAGTTGCCCGCAGGTTAGTGCCGAATAACTCGGCGGCGATGGTCACAAACAGGGCCCAGTAGCCGTTAAAGAAACCCAAGGCTGTGCAGATAATATAGAACGTGGTTAAACTTTGGGTTTGGGTTAATAAATAAACCAGCATAAAAATATAAGAGCCCAGCAAAAAGAGTAGCATCCCTTTCTTGCGGCTCCGAAAACGCTGGCTCAGATAACCACTCATAATATCGCCCAATACTTGTCCGGCAAAAGCCAGCATTACGGCTTTACCAACAACAATAGGTTCTACTACACCTAAAGCTGCACCAAATTCTTTAGAAAAAGCAATTAAAACCCCGCTCACAAACCAGATGGGTGTTCCAATTAAAATGGAAAATAAATATTTGGTAAACCGACCCCAACTGGAAAAGAGCATCAGGAAGTTACCGCGCTTAACCTGTTTATTTTTCAGGTGTAAAAATACGCCCGATTCAAATACACTTACCCGCATTAGTAATAAGGCAATGCCTAATCCGCCGCCTACAAAGTAAGCTATCCGCCAGTCAAACATATCAGACACAAAATAAGCCAAAATAGCTCCTAATAAACCTACAGTTGCTACTAAAGTAGTTCCATAACCCCGGATTTCTTTTGGTAACACTTCTGCTACGAGTGTAATACCGGCCCCCAGTTCACCGGCTAAACCAATACCGGCAATAAATCTTAAAATTAAATATTGGTCATAGGTGGCCACAAAACCGTTAGCAATATTGGCTAAAGAATATAATAGTATTGACCCGAACAGCACCGATAACCGGCCTTTTTTGTCACCCAGAATACCCCAAAGTATACCACCTAAAAGCATACCAGCCATCTGTACATTCAGGATATTCAATCCTTTTTCCATTTGTTCGCTTCCAGTAATACCTAATTCTTCCAAACTGGGAACCCGCACGATGTTAAATAAAAACAAATCGTACATATCCACTAAATAACCTAAGGCGGCGACGATCACCGGTATTTGCAACAATTGTTTTAAGACAGAAGGCGAGGTTTTGATGGTCATGGGTGAATTAATCATTTATATGGTGGTGGTGGATATTTTACTTAACGAATTCAAATGTACACTTTTAGGAATAAAAATATATTAAAGGGTTCTTTTCCGCTTAATTATTCAGGACGAATTTGCCGGTATAAATAATTCTATAATAAAATTTCCAGCCTCAGCCTCATGCCGGAAATTTTGGCATGGTATCATGTTGAAAGAACGATATTGGCTATCCGATAACGAAATGATAGTTGGTTAAGCATTTAGGCTAGATTAATATGCCTGATCTTCCTGGCCTACCCTAACCATATTGTTTTTTATTTACAACCGGGGCAAGGTTAATCCGCCATCTACCATAATAACCTGACCGGTAGAATACGGAAAATATCCCTGCGCCAAAGCCAAAACTGCTTTCCCTACATCACCAGCTTCGCCCCAACGCTTTTGCACCATTAAGCCATCGGCTATTAATTTATCATATTTTTCGGTTACACCGGCCGTCATGTCGGTGCGGATAACACCCGGACGGACTTCGTACACCGGAATATTATATTCACCTAAGCGAGCGGCAAATAATTGGGTAGCCATGCTTAAACCAGCTTTTGCTACGCAATATTCGCCGCGGTTCACCGATGCTACCGTGGCCGAAATAGACGAAACATTAACAATACAGCCTTTAAAATCGGAGTTTTGTACTTGCTGCTCAATCATCCAATTAGCTAAGGCCTGGGTTAAAAAGTAGGGTCCTTGCAAATTGGTAGTTAGCAAATGGGTAAAGCTTTCTTCGGAGGCTTCCAAAATATCTTTCCGCTCCTTGGGGGCAATACCAGCATTGTTTACCAGCACGTGTAGCGCCCCAAAATGACCTCTGATTTCCGATACCATCCGCTTGCGTGCCTCCGGCGAAGCCACATCGCCCTGGCAATAAATTACTTCGCCGCCGTATTTCTTTAGTTCCGTTAGGGCTTCGGTAACCGCCTCTGCCGGACGAACCCCATTGATGGCAATATCAAAACCCGCTTCGGCTAATTGCGCGGCAATGCCGAAACCAATGCCGCGGCTTCCACCTGTAATAAATGCTACTCTTCTCATTTCTTATTTTTATTTATTTCTGATTTTGCAGAAGGCGATTGTCATTTTTGAAATCCTTTTCTTTTCCTCGGTCGGTGACGCACCGACCGAAAGAATACGTAGCCCTATAAATATTATTCTTCATTCCAGTAACCGCAAGTGGTTGGTGCGCCACCAACCACGGAATACGACAATATTATTTTTCCCCAAGGAGGTAAAGTTTATCTTTTAGAAGGAAACTTGTTGATTTACTGCGAACAAGTTTTCTTCTGAAAGAAGAAAATGAACTGGCATAATTCAGGTCATTCTGTTCCTCGGTTGGTGGCGCACCAACCGAAAGAAAGCCCTTGTGGTAAGATATTTTTCAAAATTCCCGCACCGTCAAG
>JAQBNV010000325.1 GCA_028288395.1 Adhaeribacter sp.
TAATATTTAGTTCTTCGCCAAAAATCTGGACAGCATCGCCTACCTGCACGTCTAAGCCCGTTACATCTACCATACACATATCCATACACACGTTGCCTATTATCGGTGCCGACTGCCCGTTGATGAGCACCTGCCCTACCCCGTTACCAAAGCGGCGGTCGTAGCCATCGGCGTAACCAATGGCAATGGTGGCAATTTTTTTGGCGACCTTGGCAATACCCCGGCGACCATAGCCTACAGTATCGCCGGGCTTCACTTCTTTAATCTGTGAAACCGTAGTTTTAAGGGTACCAACCGTATGCAAACCAGCCTGCTCCTGGCCGGCCGCTTCTACCCCGTATAAACCAATGCCCAGGCGTACCATATCCAGCTGGTGTTCCGGAAAACGTACAATACCCGCCGAATTCAGGATATGCTTCAGCACCGGGTAACCCAGTCCGGCTTCGAGCCGGACCGCCATCTCCCGGAACTGCTGAATCTGCCGCTGCGAAAAATCGTTGTGCAGGGCTTCGTCGGCCCCCGCCAGGTGGCTGAAGGTGCTTACTACGTGCAGTTGCGACGAATCTTTTAACAGTTGCCCTACCGATTCCAACTCCTCCTCGACAAAGCCCAGCCGGTGCATACCCGTATCTAATTTCAAATGAATATTTAGCGGTTGCGGGTTATTTTTAGTGGCTTCCAGGCAGGCCTGCAAGATAGCCGGCGAAAATATTTCGGGCTCCAGGTGGTACTGCTGTATTTTGGCGAAGCTGTCCGGCGAGGGATTCATGACCATAATGGGCAGGCTTATGCCGTTTTCCCGGAGGTGTACGCCTTCGTCGGTGTAAGCGACGGCCAGATAATCAACGCGGTGGAACTGCAATAAATTGGCAATTTCGTAAGAGCCGCTACCGTAAGCAAAAGCTTTTACCATTACCATTATTTTAGTATCGGGCTGTAGCTTAGCGCGGTAATAATTCAGGTTATGAACCAAAGCATCCAGATTTACTTCCAACACAGTGCCGTGCACCTTCCGCTGAAAAGCAGCCACTATTTTTTCGAACTGGAACACCCGGGCTCCTTTTACCAGGATGGTTTCTTGGCGAAAATTTTCCGGTTTAAAATGCGTTAAAAAATCGGTAGTATCGAGAAAGAACTGACTCTCCGGCGCAAATTTATCCTGCTGCCGGCTAATGGTAGTACCAATGCCGATCAGGCGGTCAACCGGTTTCGCTTTTACCACGTCGGCCACCTGCTGGTACAATATCTCTTCGCTTAACCCCGATTGCAGCACATCCGAGAGAATCAGGGTTTTCCGGCCTTGGCGGGTCTGATGCAGGAGCAAATCCAGGGCAATGGCCAAGCCCGCTAAATCGTTGTTGTATGAATCATCTATCAGGTAGCAGCCATTGATGGCTTCTTTCATTTCGAGGCGCATGGCCACCGGCTGTAACTTACGCAGGCGTTGCTGTATTTCCTTTAATGGTATGCCGCGACAAAGCAAAACCGCGAGGCAGTGGGTTATATTTTCGACGGAGGCTTCGTCGGCGTACGGCAACTGCAAGGTCTGTTCTTCGCCGGCAAAACGGAAGGTAATAGAGGCCTGCTGATCCGACACCCGGCAACTGGTTATGTGCAGATCGGCGGGATGGTGCCGCGACCAGGTAAAGGCCGGTCGGCCCTGCGCCAGCACAGCCGCGTGAATATCGGTATGGTCCTGGCAGTAAAATAATAATTTAACCGAGGTAAAAAGTTTTAGTTTCTCGGCTATTTTTTCCTGGCGCGAGGTAAACCCTTCGTCGTGGGCCGAGCCAATATTGGTAAAAATACCCAAAGTGGGCTGTATCACCGGGCGCAGGTTATCCATCTCGGCCGGCCGGGATATGCCGGCTTCAAATATGCCCAGGGTATGGCTCTCGTTTAGTTGCCACACCGATAAGGGCACCCCTACCTGGGAGTTGTAGCTGCGCGGGCTTTTACAAACCAGTTCACCGGGACTTAACAATTGGGCCAGCCATTCTTTAACAATGGTTTTGCC
Organism: Adhaeribacter sp.; assembly: GCA_028288395.1. Classification (GTDB taxonomy): domain Bacteria; phylum Bacteroidota; class Bacteroidia; order Cytophagales; family Hymenobacteraceae; genus Adhaeribacter. Next base: position 2,018 of record JAQBNV010000325.1, read on the forward strand.
GTTGCTGCCCGTAATACCAAAAACCGGCAAATTAAACTGGCGGCGGTGATAAGCCGCCAGTTGCTGCAAGGCCCGTACACTGCTGTCGGCTAACCAGAAATTAGCTTCCGGGTAAACTTTTTTTAAATCTGCTGCCGACTCTATACCCGGAATATATTGGATAGCTTCTACTACAAACTGCCTAACGCCTTGGGTATACAAGGCGGGTACGTAAGCATGTCCATTATGAAAAGTGCCTTTGATGGCAAAAAATACCGAACCGGCCGGGTGCAAGACTTTACGGCTATCAGTTAGCAGGTGCTGTACCGGATAATGATGCGTATACTGCAGCACGGTGGCCGGTATAATAGCAGAAACAAATTCAGAGGTAAGCATGCGGGCAATTTATTAATCCGGGTTCAAAGGTACTAAACAGAAAAGGAAAGGTTTGAATCAGGTTAAAATTCCTGGCGGATTATAATGGTTTTTACCGAAATTGCAGCCCAAAAGGTTTAGCACGTACCCATGCACCGGAATTACCTAGATAATTTAAAAACCAGACTTTACGTCATCATATTCCGGTCCGACACCTTTGCCGGAAAGATTTTTGACGTGGCTTTGCTGATCGTTATTTTATTAAGTGTACTTACCGTAATCCTGGAAAGTATTTCTTCTCTGAATCAGCAATATTATACCCAGTTCCGCAACGTGGAGTGGGTGTATACCATTTTGTTTACAATTGAATTTTTGCTGCGCATCTGGGTTTCGCCTAAACCTAAAGCCTACGTCTTTTCTTTTTTTGGGATAGTAGATTTAATTTCGGTTTTACCTACTTATTTGAGTTTGTTTGTGGTGGGCACGCAATATTTTCTGGTGGTGCGGGTACTGCGCCTGCTGCGGATTGCCCGTATTTTTAAACTTACTCATTTCTTAAAAGAAGGCCGGGTGCTTACCAACGCCCTCCGGGCCAGTTTGCCTAAAATATTGGTGTTTATTGGTACGGTCCTTACCCTGGTAATTATTATTGGTTCTACAATGTACGTGGTGGAAGGCGGCCAGAACGGTTTTACCAGCATTCCGAAAGGAATTTACTGGGCCATTGTTACGCTTACCACTGTAGGTTACGGCGATATTGCGCCCCAAACGTCACTCGGCCAAATGCTGGCCGCCATCGTCATGTTGCTCGGCTACGGCATTATAGCCATCCCAACGGGTATCGTTACAGTAGAAATATCCAATGCCAACCGGGATTCCAATCAGGGTAGAAATGCGCTTTTTTGCAGCCACTGTTTAAAGCAAAACCACGAAGCCGGCGCCAGGTTCTGTAACGCCTGCGGCACGGCACTATAGGGCAGCGGGAATTTTTTGAACCTGTTTTTCCTTATCTGAATAATATACTGGCTAAACCACTAATTTTGCACCTTCATTTAGAACTTACCTTTTGAAACTAGATAAATATTA
>JAQBNV010000330.1 GCA_028288395.1 Adhaeribacter sp.
CAATATTTATCGGCGGGTACGTTTACCGGCCCCATGGTATCTTTTTCGATGCGGAAATTACTCATAGTAGTGGATTGTTTATGTTAAAAAAACCGGCTGCAAAATTAAGTAATAAACTTTTAAAGTAGCCGGGGCAAATATATAGGATGCTTACGGGTTTAAAATAACAAAACCGTTCCGGCAGTAGTATTTTTTCTGACGGAACGGTTTTATTGTTTTTCGAGAATGGGTATAATTATACGTAATTAAGGATGAGCAGCACCAGCCCTACCAGCAAAAGCAAAATGCCTAAAGTATAAAGTAAATTGGCTAAACCACCGCCTACCAGGGTGGCAAATACCGCTACCACAATACCGATTAATATTAAAGCAATAGCATTCCGGTTGGTTACAGGGCCGGCCGCTGCTTGCGCCTGGTTTTCTAAATTCTTTACCTGCTTTTTTACTTTATGCAGCACCACTTTCTGGGCCAGGGTTAATTTTTGGCTTGCTTTCACTTCCGGTGCCGCCGCACTGGCCTTAGCTGCCAGTGCGGTTGCCGCTGCCAATGTGGGTTGGGTTTCTGCTTTGCTTAAAGCCGCTACTTCGGGCAGCAGCACGCTTTGCGCGGGTGCTGAACTGGCGGTTAAGATCGTTTTATCGGTTTCGGCAATAGTCTTTTTGGCGGCGATAATATTTTCAGCTGGCAGGGTTTGTTTTTTTACGTAGGCCGGTGGTGCCGGGCTAAAGGAAAAATGCTGTTTGTTGGTGGTGCAGGCGCTGAAGAACAGCAGCGGAGTTAATAATAGCAGCACAAACAACGCCAAAGGGCATACTTTTGTAATTTTTTTCATAGAGTTGAGTATTGATAGCGCAAATAAAATACGGATACCCCACATACGCAAAAAAAGATCCTGCAGGGTTAGATTAATACAATGTTTTATCATCTGGTTGAAAAAATACTTAAATATAATAACAACAGTAACCCGGCGTTGCCTGAATTGGTAATATAAAGGCATTATTTTATAATGTTTTAAAGGAGAAAGATATGAGCAGAAGATATACCACCCCTGGGCCAGGAGCAATTTTCGGGTGGTTTTTATTTTTATTTTTTGTAGCCTGTAACCGGCCGAATCGGGAAAATATTGGCAACCCACCCGAAAGAGTACCGGCAATAGAAAACACCCCTATAACCCTGGCCAGCACGGCGAGTCAGGATAAACCGGTTCGTTTAAAAATTCCGCATTATCCGCTCCGGAACGAACAGGATTTAAATATACTTCTGGATCAGATTGGGAATGCCAAGGTGGTTTTGCTGGGAGAAGCATCGCACGGCACCGCCGAATATTATACCTGGCGGGCGGCCATTTCTAAACGCCTGATCCAGGAGAAAGGCTTTGATTTTATAGCTGTAGAAGGCGAATGGGCGGATTCGTACCGGGTAAATAATTTTGTAAAAGGACCTCCTAAAGACAGCGCCGCCGCGGTGAAGCTGCTGGAACAGTATAACCGCTGGCCTACCTGGATGTGGGGTAATTACGAGGTAGCGTCGCTGGTTAGCTGGCTGAATAAATATAACCAGCAGCAAGCGGCTGGGGCTAAAGCTGGTTTCTTCGGCCTGGATGTGTATTGCCTATGGGAGTCAATGACCGAAATGATGCCGTATTTACAAAAAGCCGATGCCGCTACCCTGAAAGCGGCCCGCCAAGCACACCAATGTTTTCAGCCTTTTAGTGCCGATGCGCAGGAGTATGCTTTAGCGGTCGCAAATGCCTCTGCTAATTGCCGCGCTGAAACCAACCGCTTGTATAAAGCTATCCAGAAAATGGGCGATCAGAAAATGGGCGATGCTAAAAAAAGTGAGGCGCATTTCGTAGCCCAACAGAACGCCCTGGTAGCGGTAAACGGGGAGCGCTATTACCGGACCATGGGCACCGGCCAGGAATCCTGGAATATTCGCGACAACCACATGGCCGAAACCCTGAAGCGCCTGCTGGATTTTCATGGCCCCGAGGCCAGAGCTATTGTGTGGGAACATAACACGCACGTGGGCGATGCCCGCTATACCGATATGGCCGGCACAGGCCTGGTTAATGTGGGGCAACTGGCCCGCAAAGAATACGGCGCTGAAAATGTTTTTATCGTGGGTTTTGGCTCTTACAGCGGCTCGGTAATAGCGGCCGATAAGTGGGGTGAGCCGCTGAAAAAAATGACAGTGCCCGCAGCTCCGGCCGGCAGCTGGGAAGGAATTCTGCACCAGCTCAGCCCGGCGAATAAAATAATATTGTCAAAAGATATCCGGGAAGAGAAGAACCTGAAAAAGCCAATTGGCCACCGGGCCATTGGGGTGGTGTATGATCCGCGCCGGGAACAGTCTGGTAATTATGTGCCTTCGGTGATGCCGCAACGCTACGATGCCTTCCTGTTTATAGATCAGACCCAGGCCTTGCACCCGTTGGGCACGCCGGTTAAAGGCAACGAACCCCCGGATTTATTTCCGTGGGGTACGTAGCGGTGGGGTATATCAGGCCGGGGCAGTTGCTGCTGCGGCTTTGTTTTTGTATTTTAGTTTAAAGTAGAGCATCATTCCATGAAAGGTAAGCGCAATGGCATTGGTAATAATAATAGGTAAATCCGATTTAAAAATACCATAGGTGAGCCACATGCTCATGCCTACCACATAAAGCAAAAACATTTTGGTAGAAACGTCGCCAACTTCTTTTGTTTTCCAGGTTTTAATTAACTGGGGAACGGCGGCCGTGGAGGTACAAGCCCCGGCGACTAAGCCTAATATTTGTATCATATCCATAGCGCCTTTCTTACGCAAAGCCGGGCCAGGGTTTGCCGAATAAACCACATTTCTCGATCAGGATAAACCACAGAAATTATTTAAACAATAGCGGCGAAAGCGGCAAGAATGCTAAGTTTGCTTTTAGATTTAATATAATCAAACCGCATGACTACATCTGCTCCCCAAACTGCTATTCCCCAGCCTCCTAAATGGCAAATATACCTGGCCTTTGCTGCCATTTATATTATTTGGGGTTCAACTTACCTGGGCATCCGGTTTACGAACGAAACCATACCACCTTTTTTAATGTCGGGATTACGGTTTCTGATTGCGGGGTTGGTTTTATATGTTTATGCCCGCCTGGTACAGCAAGCGGCGGCTCCCACCTGGCCCCAGGTTAAAGCAGCGGGCATAGTGGGTGTTTTGCTTATATTAATTGGCAATGGCGGCGTGGCTTACGCC
>JAQBNV010000341.1 GCA_028288395.1 Adhaeribacter sp.
TAATATTGGCCGCCAGGTACGGATAAGGAATATCGGTACTGCGGCCAAAGAAATAAGAATTATTGCCCGCCAGCAGCCCCACGCTTAAAGTATTACGGGTACTATCAGACTCCGTTACGGAAACCAAATTTGCGGTGTCGCTAAATATTTTATAAGCCGGGCGCGCTGTTGCCTGGTACGCGGTTACCACGAAAATGCCAGATAAAATAATGCAAATAAGATTTATCATGTGTTACCAACTTCCTATCATATTTGTAAATATACAAAAACACCTGCTTGTGGGGCAGGTGTCGGTATTTTATCTGTCAAAAATTAATTCTTCCCCCGGTTGTTACCTGGCTTACCCGCGTTGGCAGGACGGCCTGCCCCCTCAGGACGCCCTGCCCGGTTTGGCTTGCCACCCACCGCTGATTGTTTGGCGCTGCCCTCCGTGGGCCGTTTTGCGCTGCCAATCACATCTCTTCGGGCACTGGACTCTACTTTGGATGGTTTTTCAACTCTACGGGCCTTGGGTATTGATTTAACTTCCGGCGCTTTTGCCTCCTGATTGCCTTTTTGCGGATTGTTTTTAGGAACATTCTGGGCAAAAGATTCGGGAGGAGGCGTATTTCCTTCTTTCTGTATTACCAGGGTACTCACTTTTTCGCTTCTGGTTAATTTTAAAAAAATGCCACGGTGGGTAGGAACACTTACAACCGAGGTGGTTTTTTCGCCTGCCCCGGTAGGAGGAGCGATATTATTTATAATCCCATCCCTGGCGGAAGTTCCGGGTGAAATAGACGTGTTTTCAGGTGCCGAATTATGGGCATTGGCCGCTGCAGCCAAAAATACGAGAGAAGCTGCAGCAATTATTTTTTTCATCAGGTTTGGGTTCCACTTATTATATTAGGGTATCATATAATATGATCATACCAAGTTATTTAACCAAGGTGAAGATTACATGAATTTCCAAAAAAATATATTTTAATATTTGCCGGCATCAGGTAAGAAAATGGTTGTTATAACTGTCCTCTGCATTCCTGGTTTAGCAAAAAGAAATTTGTTACCGGCGGTATATACCAATTTACAAACCAGCAAAGCTATATTATCGTTCCTTTCATTTCTCCTGATTTACCCGAATGTGAAAGACAAAACCTAAAGTAATCAGCCCCGATTAGTATTTTTTATCCGGCCTTTTCCGGCCGGCCGGTGCGTTCGGACCGTCTAAGCGCGACTGGCTTTGAGGCATATACCAGTCGGCGGGCCGTTACCGGGCGGGCAGCAGGGTTATTGGTTACATTGTTTATATTTACGGGGCTTTTTTGCGCCTTTCGTAAGGCTTTTGTTTTCTGACGCACCAAGGTTCGGCCTTTTACCCCCGGCTGCGTATTTTTACTTTTTAACCGGGCTATCCGGCTCATAAAGCGGCCTTTGCCCGTACCAGTATATGGCTGGTGAGCAGCCTCGCTTACCCTTTTGCCGTGATTGTCTTTTTTAGGCGCAGCAATTATCGTTTTACGAACGGTGGCTTGGGCCAGCGCCGCGCTAACCATTAATACCACGCCAATTGTCGCCATTGTTTTTTTCATCTGTTTTTACCTTGGTTCTGAATTAGATTACCAAAGTCCTCGCCCAAGATGAAGTTTAGATGAAGAACTGAATTTAAATTATATAATTAGTATATATTTATTCTTTAATTATATCGAATAACTTCAGGCTTTCTTTTATAATCTGGTCTATTTCTGCTTTTGAATCGGCTTGCAAGGTCCGTTGAAATAAATCCAGCAGCATTTCGCCATCATCGTTTATAAAAAGATCTTTATAAAGATTATCAAAAGCCTTTACATCTTTGTTAATAATAGCATCGATTTGGGCCACACTATTGCCTTTCGCTGCTCGCTTTAGTACGTCTAGCACTTTACGGCTGTCATCGTCGTCAGACATTTCGGCAAATACCTGCATCAGGGCGGTGGCCACCCCCAAACGTACTTTTTCGAATTTATAATGCAGGTTATCGCCCGCCTGTATTTGGCCGTAGTGGGCGCGCTGCCGGGCTTCGGCCAGTTCAAACTCTTTGTAAACAAGGGCTTCTCCTCGGCCAAACAAGGCCGGGCTTTCTGCGGACAAGGCTTTTTGCAGCAGGGTTTCAAATTTTATTTCAGACATTTTTTATAAAACGGCATTTTGGGAATTTAAACCAGGTAAAATTTAGGTAAAGATAACGACAATGAACCAATCAGAACGGTTTTAAGGAAGGGCTTTGGTAGATTAAATTTATTCCGGCAACTTTAACTTTTATTCAAAGTAATTTAGATTATCAGTTAATTCCTAGTATGTACGCGAAGGTAAAAATATTACTTTTATTTTTTCTCACGATTTTATTAACGCCCGGCCTCGCCCAGGCACCCCTGCAAAACCCTGAGCAGTTTTTAGGTTATAAGCTGGGCACCCGTTTTACCCGCCACAGCGACCTGGTCCGCTACCTCGAATATTTAAGCCGGCAAGCGCCGACCCGCCTGAAACTCCAGCCCTACGGCACCACCTACGAAGGCCGGCCCTTGTACCTGGCTGCCATTGCTTCGGAAGCGCACCTGACCCAGCTGGAAGAAATCCGGACTGATAACCTGAAACGGGCCGGCCTGCTCAGCGGCCAGCCCCGCCCGGATCAGCCCGCCATTGCCTGGCTCAGTTATAATGTGCACGGCAACGAAGCCGTATCGTCGGAAGCAGTTTTGCAGGTGCTGTACGATTTACTCATTCCGGCGAACGAACGGACGCAGGCCTGGCTCCAGAACACGGTAGTTTTAATTGACCCCTGCGTGAACCCCGACGGCCGCGAGCGTTATGTGCAATGGTACAGCCAGGTAGCCAACGCCGAACCTAATGCCAACCCCTGGGCTCGCGAACACCAGGAACCCTGGCCAGGCGGCCGTTTTAACCATTATTTGTTTGATTTAAACCGTGATCTGGCCTGGCAAACCCAACAGGAATCGCAGCAGCGCATTGCTATTTATAACCAGTGGATGCCCCAGCTGCACGCTGACTTTCATGAGATGAGCGGCGAAGCCTCTTATTATTTTTCGCCGGCGGCCAAACCGTTTCACGAAGATATTACCCCCTGGCAGCGGGAGTTTCAGCATATAATCGGCGAAAACAACCGCAAATATTTTGATGCGAATAACTGGCTGTATTTTACCCGCGAAACCTACGACTTATTTTACCCGAGCTACGGCGATACCTGGCCCACCTTTAACGGTGCTATTGCCATGACCTATGAGCAGGGTGGTTCGGGCCGGGCCGGTCTGGCTTTTGCCCGCGCCGACGGCGATACCCTGACCCTGGGTGAACGGATTGCGCACCACCATACGGCCAGCCTGGCTACCATCGAGGCCCTTGCCCAACGCAAAGATAAGGTACTGCAGGAATTTGGTAAATATTACCAGCGCAACCGCACCAATCCTGCCGGGCCCTATAAAACCTATGTTCTTAAAACCAAGGGCCAGGAAGCCAAAATCAAAGCCCTGACGACTTACCTCGACCGCCAGGGAATAGGGTACGGGTATGCCACCGGCAATTCTTCGCACCGGGCTTTTAATTACACCAGCGGCAAGTACGAAAGCATGAAAGTCGAGCAAAACGACCTGACCGTTAGCATGTATCAGCCCAAATCTACGCTGGTAAAAGTGTTGTTCGAGCCTTATTCTAAACTCGAAGACTCTTTAACCTATGATATTACCTCCTGGGCGCTGCCGTATGCTTACGGGCTGCAGGCTTACGCCCTGCCCGGTAAAATTACCCAAACGCAGGCCAAGCCCATTGCCCTGACCCGCACCGTAACCAAACCAGCCATTCAGCAACCGTATGCTTACCTGGCCCGCTGGACCAGCCTGCCGGATTTGCAGTTCCTGAGTGCCCTGTTGCGGCAGGATATTAAAATACGTTATTCCGAGAAGGCTTTCGAAACCGATGGCGAAAAGTATGCCCCCGGTACCCTTATTATTACCCGGGCCGGCAACGAACCGCTGGGCGCTGCGCTGGATAATATTGTTAAAGCCGAAGCGGAAAAAGCCGGCGTGCAGGTAATTCCCACGCCCACCGGCTTTGTAAGTTCCGGGGTAGATTTTGGTTCGGGCAGCGTGCGTTACCTGCGTAAACCCAAGGTTGCGGTTTTGGCCGGACCAGGCATTTCGGCTACAGGTTTCGGCGAGGTCTGGCATTTTTTTGAACAGCAGATTAAATACCCGGTAACGGTGCTGGATGCGCAATATTTTGGCCGGGTACCTTTGGGTAATTTCGATGTGCTGGTATTGCCGGGCGGTAATTATGCCGATATTTTACCCGAGAAAAATTTGAACCAGTTGCGGGACTGGATAACGGCGGGCGGTAAACTTATTGCCCTCGAAAGTGCCACCGGTTTTCTGGCCGGTAAAAGAGGCTTTGCCCTAACCCGGAAAAAAGCAACTGATTCGCTGGACTTAAAAAAAGATCCCTATAAATTATTAAAAACCTACGGCGAAAGCGAACGCCACCCTATTTCGGATGCCGTGCAGGGCAGCGTATACCGGGTGAGCCTCGACAACACCCATCCGCTGGCCTTCGGCTACGGCGATACTTATTTTGCGCTTATTCAGGAGGTAATTAATTATGATTTTATGAAAGAGGGCTGGAACGTGGGTGTACTCAAAAAAGATATTTACGCCAGTGGTTTTGTGGGCGTACGCGCCCGTAAAAAGTTACAGGATACCCTGGTACTGGGTCACCAATCCCTGGGCCGCGGGCAGGTAATTTATATGGCCGAAAATCCTTTGTTCCGCGCCTTCTGGCACAACAGCAAATTATTATTCGGCAATGCCGTGTTTATGGTGGGTAATTAAGGCGCAAGGGTAGCAACCTAATGGCTCTTAATCCATTTGCCAATAATTTTTAAATAAACTAATCTGAAGAAAAGGAGCTGCCCGTGAATATTTAAATATTTTCACGCAATTTCTATATACAAACCGTCGGCCTCCTGTTTGGTCGCAAACGTTTTGAGGGTGCGGGTGCGGTATTTACATTCGGCCCCATTGGCCAGGTTAAACCGGTAGCTGTGCCACGGACAAATTACTTCGTTTAAATAATTGGTGGTGCCCTTGCTCAGCGATTCGCCCAGGTGCGGACATTCGTCGTCCACGGCGAAAAAGCCAGCTGCCGTGCGAGCCAGGCAAATTCGCTGACCCGCAATCACGAATAATTTGGTTTTGGTAAGGGGTATGGCTGCACTAGCTTCTGCCACCGAATCGAATATTTTATGCCAAGCCATAAACAGGTTTATATTTTGCCAATATTTTAAAATTAGATTACGCAATTCCGGCCAGATTAGTCAGCTTATATTTATCCTAATCCTTCGGATAAGCTTACGGGTTATTCTTTTATCTGCTTTAAAATTTGACTACTTTATAATCTGGCTAAGCCCAACCCGATTTAATTATTCATCTCTAATGTCTTATGAGGCCATTAACAGTCATGTTACGCCCAACGCCAGCTAAAATATTAATATTTATGGATAACATAAGGTTAAAAATAGCTGGTAAAGAATTCACATCGGGCAGAAATGGGTTTATTGCTTATTATATTACAGATTTTAGTTAATTTCCGGTTATTCAAGTTTAACCTATTCCAAATCCTACCCTTATGAAAAAATTAATACCTATTATTTTAATCCTGGTAATGCTGGTTACTGTGCTTTCGTTTAGTTGTACCCGGATTGATGCCGGCCACGAAGGCATTCTGGTTAAAATGTATGGTTCCGACAAAGGCGTGCAGGACGTTTCGCTGGTAACCGGCCGGGTTTTTTACAACCCGCTATCCGAAGATGTATTTGAATTTCCGATATTTATTCAAACCGCCGATTATGATGCTTTTAATGTAAACGCGAAAGATGGTTCGGTTTTTACCGTTGATCCGACGATTTCGTTTGCGGTAACGCCGGGTAAATCGCCCCATATTTTTTCTAAATACCGCAAAACCATTGGCGAAATAACCAGGACCACTCTTTACAATTACGTAAAAGATGCTTTCCGGAACCAGATGAATAAATATTCGACGGATGAACTGATAAGCAATCGCCAGAAATTTGAAGCCGATGTACAGGCAACCCTGGCAACGACCTTAGAAGCCGATGGGTTTAAATTGGAGCAATTAACCAGCGGCTTGCAATATCCCGATGCCATTGTACGGGCGATAGACGCTAAAAACAAAGCCGTGCAGGAAGCCATGCAGGTAGAAAACGAGCTAAAAGTGGCCGAAGCGCAAGCCAAAAAATTAATCATCCAGGCCGAAGCCGAAAAGAAAGCCAACGAATTAAAGCAACAGGCTTTAACGCCTTTGCTTATTCAACAGCAGTTTATTGAAAAGTGGGATGGCCGGACACCTTTATATGGTAATTCGCCCATGATGTTTAAAAATGTGCAGTAGGAAAATTACTATCAAGGTAGGTTCATTACCCCTTGCAGAACTGGTATTTAACTTAATAATAAAACTTGTATAAAGTCACTCAACCCAGTGTTAGCAGTAGATAAAAAGGCTCTTTTCGCTGGCAGGATCTTTTTATTAGTTACTTACGCTAATCAGAGATTAGCTTTCCCTTTCGTGCTTAGAGTGCTTAGCTAATTTTACGCACAACAGTAGATGTCATCTGCTAATCACAACTACGGAGTAACGAGGTTATCTCGTAGCTGTGATTGGCAATAATTTATAAGGTTTAAAGGTGACCTGAAAATGAACACTAAACTGTCCGGTTTTATTACACTCCTTTAACGCCCAATAAGGTAAAATTCACTTGCACGGGCTCTATATGCCCTTTTCTCTAATTGGCAAATCGTTTGTTAATCAAACAGGATAGTAATCAACTTTCCTCATTTCGCCGGCTATGAATCGTAATTATCTCACCACCGCTTTTCGCAACCTCGCCCGAAACAAAGCTTATTCCTTCATCAATATTAGTGGCCTTTCGGTGGGCATGACAGTAACCATGCTTATTGGGTTATGGGTGTGGGATGAATTATCCTTTAATACTTATCACAAAAATTACCATGACATTGCCCAGGTTTGGGGTGGGAGTATTAATCCGCAAAGCTCATCTATTGAAGGTGTCTATGACCTGCAGTACCCGGTAGGAACAACCCTCCAGGAAAACTATCCGCAACATTTTAAGCAGGTAGCGATAGCCTTTGAGCCAGGAGATTATACGGTTGCAACGGGGGATAAAAAAAACAGCCAGAAGGGACAGTTTGTACAAGAGAATGCCCTGGAAATGTTTTCCCTGAAAATGCTGCAAGGCAACTACCAAAGTCTGAAAGACCCCCATTCAGTTATTCTTTCCCAGTCAGCGGCCAAGACGATTTTTAGCAACGAAAACCCCTTGAACAAGCGGTTAAGAATTGATAACCTTCTGGAGGTGACCGTAACCGGGGTTTATGAGGATATTCCTCAGAATAGCAGTTTTAGCGAAACGCAGCTTTTCTTTCCCTGGCCTTTGGTGGTGTCTTATGTAGATTATATGAAAGAAAGTGCCACGGACTGGGACAACCGGACCGTAAAGGTGTATGTACAACTGCAACCCAATACTACTTTAGAAGCAGCCAATGCCGCCATAAAAGACCTTTATAACCTGCATGTACCAAAGGATTTTTTTAAGACCATGGGAAAAAACAAACCCTTTGTACAGCTAATCCCGATGAGCACCTGGCACTTGTATTCGGAATTTGATAATGGGAAACCGGTGGGCGGGCGTATTACCTATGTCTGGCTTTTTGGCATTGTGGGAATTTTTGTATTGCTGCTGGCTTGTATCAATTTTATAAACTTAAGTACCGCCCGTTCTTCTACCCGCGCGAAGGAAGTAGGAGTCCGGAAAGCCATTGGCGCGGGTAAAGGGCAATTAATCAGGCAGTTCTTAAGTGAATCGTACCTGGTGGTGCTGCTGGCGTTTGCCATTGCGGTATCTCTGCTCTGGTTCGTGCAATACCCTTTTAACCAGTTGGCAGATAAAGCTATTGCCTTACCATTCGGTAATCCAATTTTTTGGGCCATAAGCCTGCTGTTTATATTATTGACCGGTTGTGTGGCCGGCTTGTACCCCGCCTTTTATTTATCTTCTTTTCAGCCGGTTAAAGTGTTGAAGGGGGTGGTACAATCCGGTCGTTCGGCTACCCTGCCCCGCAAAGTAATGGTGGTGGTGCAGTTTACGGTTTCAGTCGTTTTAATATCGGGCACCTTGGTGGTGTACCAGCAAATACAGCATGCCCGCAACCGGTCCATTGGCTACGACAAACAAAATTTAATAACCCTTGATATGGACGACCCCGGTTTCAAAGGTAAACAGCAAGTGCTGCAAACCGAACTGATGCGGAGCGGCGTGGTAGCGCAAGTGGCCAGTTCTTCCAGTCCCCTGACCGCGGTATGGAATGTAACCGGCGGTTATGAGTGGCAAGGCAAGGACCCTGACCTGGACGCAGCGTTTGCCAGATGTAAGGTAACCCCGGATTTTGGCAAAACGGTAGGTTGGGAGGTAATGGCCGGCCGTGATTTTTCCAGCGCATTAGCCTCTGATTCAACGGACGCCATTATTATTAACGAGGCCGCGGTAGAATATATGGGCTTAACCGATCCGATTGGACAAAAATTAACAGATGTGGACGAATCCGGAGAAAAAAATTGGACCAAGACCATTATAGGCGTAGTCAAAAACATGGTAATGGAATCTCCTTTTCAGCCCGTGCAACCCACCATATACTACATTGATGAGGATGCATTCCGGCTATTACATATTAAAATCAATCCAACTGTAAGTGCCGGCGTGGCTTTGCCCAAAATAGAAGCGGTATGGGAAAGTGTTGTTCCCTCGGCGCTTTTTGACTACAAGTTTGTAGACGAAGAATACGCCCGGAAATTCAGCCAGGAGGAGCGCATTGGTACGTTGGCCGGCATCTTTTCTGTGATTGCTATATTTATTTCGTGTCTGGGTTTGTTTGGCTTAGCTTCTTTTGTAGCGGAGCAACGCACCAAAGAATTTGGAATTCGAAAAGTGCTGGGAGCCAGTGTCTACCATCTTTGGTACCTGCAAATAAGAGAGTTTGTAATCTTAGTGATGCTTGCCTGTTTAATAGCCATACCCATCAGCAATCTGGTGATGGGTAGTTGGTTGGCAAAATATGAATACCACACCAAGATTTTTCCTTTAATTTTATTAATTCCTTGCCTTGGAGCCTTAGCCATTACGGTTTTAACCGTGAGTTACCAGGCGGTAAAAGCAGCCTTAATGAATCCAGTGAAAAGCCTGCGGAGCGAATAGCCGGAAAATTAAATTTTCTAGCCTGAATATTATTGGATAAAAATGTCTGAAAAAAGATGTAGTAAAGAGGTTATAAAAGGCCTGGTAGAACTGGGTCTTTTTAGCTTGATAGCTATCAGATAGGAACATCTTCTAAATAAAAGCTACTCTTTTTTTTGGGGAAAGCATTCGGGAGGCAAAACGTTGTAAATATCTTCCGTGTTTCTAGCGGCCGGCACCATAGCGGCTTTACCTGAGAAGATCAATTGCAGGAAGAAAGAAAAATACAACGAAATCCAGAAACCTGCTCTTGCTTTAACAAAATACCAGATTATCAGAAACTGGGCCAGGGTAGGAGATTGGGAGACTCTGCTACTATAAGTTAGGAGAATTGGTTGCTTTGCTACTACAAACTTATTTCCATCTTAGTCAACTTCAGAAAATAGGAACACGCCTGATTCAGAAACCTTAATTCAGCAGACGGTAATCATTAGGGGAATATCCTACATGTTGTTTAAAGGCCCGGCTGAAATGCTGTGGATATTTAAACCCTAATTCGTAAGCAATTTGGCTGACTGATTTACTCCTGTCAAATATTTTCTCCTTGGCAACCTCCATGATTTTTAATTGAATATATTCCTGGGCTGATTTACCGGTTTCTTTTTTAATCAGGTCGCCAAAGTAATTAGCCGATAAATTTAGTCTTTCCGCCATATAGCCAACGGATGGTAAACCAATACTTTGTGGCTTATCTGATTGAAAATAATCGTTGAGTAAATTTTCGAACTTTTGTAAAATGCCCTTATGCGCATCTTCCCGGGTAATAAATTGCCTGTCATAAAAGCGCACGCAGTAGTTAAGAAATAACTCAATATTGCTCACTATCAAGGTTCGGCTATGCTTATCAATACCTTGTCTTAATTCGAATTCAATCTTTGAAAAACAATCGAAAATAATTTTTCGCTCCTTTTTCGATAAGTGAAGGGCCTCGTGCACTTCATACGAAAAGAACTTATAATCCGAGATATGGCGCCCGAGGGAAGTACCCCGGATCAGGTCCGGATGAAATATTAAAACATGCCCCTGTGGCTGATAGTATTCCCCATTGTTTTC
>JAQBNV010000356.1 GCA_028288395.1 Adhaeribacter sp.
TAATATTATTCGTGTCCTGTAAGCCAAGCCAAAATCTGGTTTATTTTAGTGATATAACAGAGGCAGAATACCTAACACAAATAAGAAATAAAATCCGGCCTAAAATTCAAACCGATGATATGTTAAGTATTACGGTTAGTACATTAAGCCCGGAATCGAATACTCTATT
Source organism: Adhaeribacter sp. (assembly GCA_028288395.1). Taxonomy (GTDB): domain Bacteria; phylum Bacteroidota; class Bacteroidia; order Cytophagales; family Hymenobacteraceae; genus Adhaeribacter. Next base: position 170 of record JAQBNV010000356.1, read on the forward strand.
CAATGGGGGAGCACTAGGAACAACTAATTCTCCTGTGCCAGCAAGCCAAGATAATGACAATGGGTATCTGGTTGACGATAATGGGGCTATAAACTTTCCGGTTATTGGGCAAATTAAATTAGAAGGCTTAACTAAAGAAGAAGCGGTGGAAAAGCTAACTACTGAAATTGCCAAACATGTAAAAAAACCAATTATTAATATACGTTTTTTGAATTTTAAAATTTCCGTAATCGGGGAAGTTAACAAGCCTTCAACTTATACGATACCCACCGAAAAAATAAATCTTTTACAAGCAATAGCACTCGCCGGTGATTTAACACCTTACGGCAAAAGAGATAATATCGCCCTCATAAGAGAAAAAGAAGGGACAAGAAATGTTGTTAAGCTTAATTTGAATAATAAAGAACTATTGGATTCGCCGTATTTTTATTTGCAGCAGAATGATATAATATATGTGGAGCCGGATAAAGCAAGAGCCGCTCAAACAAATATATCCCGTAGTAATCTTCAATTCGGAATATCTGTTGGCCTTTCCTTGATATCAGTGCTGGTCATTTTAATGACAAATATTTAGTATTAGTAAAAGTAAGCTAAACCGAGAGAGAATATAATACTATGTACCCGGAAAAATCAGAACCTAAAAATATAAAGAAAATCCTGTTCCATTATTTGCAGTATTGGTATTTATTCTTGTTAGGTGCTACGCTGGGCCTAACAGGGGCATACTTATATTTGCGTTATACTACGCCTCAATACCATATTAGCACTACCTTACTCATTAAAGACGAAAAAAGCGGTGCTGGTTTATCTGAAAGCGCTGCCTTTAGTGATTTAGACCTTTTTCAATCTTCTAAAAGCATCGACAACGAAATGGTGGTTTTGCAATCAAATAATTTAATGCAGCAGGCATTATCAGAGCTTGATTTGCAAACTAGTTATTTTGTTAAAGGGCGGGTCCTCAATCAGGAAATTTACGGCAGTAAGTTGCCGATTAATATTATTATTCATAAACTAAATCCTATCGCCTATAATAAACAACTTGTTATCTACTTTAAAGATAACAATAGTTTTGTGTTAGAAGAAGATGAGGATGTGCAAAAGCAAACCAGGCATAAGTTTGGGCAGCAAATTCAAAAGCCTTACGGAACTTTCACGGTAATAGCTACCACCCCCATTTCAGCAACTGTGGATAGCAAACCTATCATAGTAAGGTTTCAGGATATCATAGGTCTGGCCAATTTGTATGCAAGTAAACTAAATGTAAGCCCCTATAATAATAAGACCAGTGTGCTGGTATTAAGCGTGATAGATGCGGTGCCTCAAAAAGGCATGGACATTTTAAATAAAGTAATACAGGTTTATAATAAAGAAGAAATAGCCAGTAAAAATCTGTTGGCAACCAGAACCATAGATTTTATAGATGATCGTTTAAAGTACCTTACGGCAGAGTTATCAAGCGTTGAAAAAGATGTTGAAAAATATAAACGCCAAAACAATTTAACCGATGTGAGTTCACAGGCGCAACAATATCTCACCGAAGCAAGTGCATACAATAAGCAGTTATCCGAAATAGGTATTCAGCTGGATGTACTGCATTCTATCGAAAAGTACTTAAGTAAAAGAAATAGCCAATATGGGCTGGTGCCCAGTTCTTTAAATATCCAGGATCCAACCTTAACCGGGCTAATTACTAGGTTTAATCAATTGCAACTAGAGCGCGATCAGTTGCTTCGGATTAATAGCCAGGAAAATCCGCTGGTGCAAAATATTAATAACCAATTAGCAAATCTGCGGGTGAATATTCTGGAAAATTTACGCAACATTAAGAGTTCGTTGGCTATATCTCGCCGGAACCTTCAGTTAAAATCCGGCCAGTTTGGAGCCAAAATAGAGCAGGTACCTGTGGTGGAGCGCCAACTTATAGAAATTACCCGCCAGCAGGAAATTAAACAATCTATCTATTTGTATTTATTACAAAAAAGAGAAGAATCGGCTTTATCGCTGGCCGCTACCGGTTCTAATGTACGCATAATAGATCCCGCATTGTACTGGGGGCCGGTATCCCCCAACGTAACTAATACCTATTTATATTACATACTACTAGGTTTGTTTTTGCCGTTTGCCGGCATTTATATAAAAGATTTACTAAATAATAAAATACAAAGCCTATCCGAAGTTCAAAATTTGACGCCTGCTCCCATACTCGGGGAAATTTCCCATAACCGGGGCGGCAATGCGGCGGTAGTAAAAGAAAGAAGCCGCACCCCTATAGCCGAAATGTTTCGGCACATTCTAACTAATTTACAATTCTCAAATGTTAGAAAAGAAAATAAAGTTCTTTTGGTTACTTCAAGTATGAGCGGGGAAGGTAAAACTTTCATAAGTGTTAATTTGGGCATCAGTTTAGCCGCTACCGGCAAAAAAGTAATCATACTTGAGTTCGATTTACGAAAACCTGGTTTGTTACCGGATTTAGGTTTATTTGAAGGTAAAGGCATAAGCAACTATTTAATATCCGATACGCTTCTGGCCGATGATATCATACAACCTTCCGGCGTAGTGCCTAACTTGTTT
>JAQBNV010000369.1 GCA_028288395.1 Adhaeribacter sp.
CAGCTAACCATACAGCAAAAAGTGGCCAATGAAAAAACTTACCACATCCGGCAGCTCGAAAACGAAATAAAATTAAAAGCCGAACGCACCAATTATTTAAAAGAACGCATTGGTTTGCTGCGGCAGCAAATTAGCCAGGACAACATGGCCCTGGAGCAGAACCAGGAAAATATTCTGCAATTACAACAAGATATTATTTCGGTACAACAGCAGTTCGGCGAGTCAGAACAGCAGGTAAATTTGCTTCGTCAGGAAATAGAACAGGCCAATGCCCACAAAGCCGATTTGCAATCCTCGTCTACAACTGTTTCAAATCAGCAACGGGAAAAGCAGCACAGCCTGTACCAGTTGCGCCAGGACATAGAAGTTACGCAGGTGCAGGTGGTAAACCTAGGCACCGAACTGGAGCGCCTCACAACCCAGAAACTAAATGAGGCCGAAAGCGCCGATAAATATTTAGCCGACATGGCTGAGCTGGAAGCTGTTCTGGCCGATTACCAGACCGATCTGGAAGGATTGATGCAACAGGAAAACGATTTGCGCACGCGGCTCGAAGAAGTAGAAAACGATTTGCAATTATCGCGCACCAGCCTTACCGATCTGAACCGGAAAATTGATGCCAAACGCAACCAGTATAATCTCACCAAATCCTTGGTCGACAACCTCGAAGGGTTTCCGGATGCAATTAAATTTTTATACAAAGCAAAAAACTGGGATAAACCGGCCCCGCTCCTTTCGGATTTAATTTCCTGTCAGCAGGAATACAAATCTTTGATAGAAAGTTACCTGGAACCCTACATGAACTTTTTTGTGGTAGATACCACCGAAGATGCTGTGGAAGCCATAAAGCTTCTGAACAACCAGAACAAAGGCCGGGCTAATTTTATTGTGCTGGCAGAACTGGAAGACCTGGATACGGCTCCCACCCTATCTACTCCTAAACTGAAAGCCGCTTACGAGGTGGTAACGGCCGGCGAAAAATACAAAAAGCTCCTGCACTATATTTTACAGGATGTATATATTTCGCCGGAGCTGCCTTCAGATTTTTACAATGGCGATCACCGCACGTTTATTCTCCGGGATGGTTCGATTATTAAAAAGCCCCTGAGTATTTCGGGCGGCTCGGTCGGATTATTTGACGGCAACCGGATTGGCCGGAAACAAAACCTGGAAAACCTGGCGCAGGAACTCGAAACCCTGGTAAAAGAAGCCGAATCTTTAAAAATCAAAATAAATACGCAAATACAGGTTATACATAACCTGAAACAGGAAACCCGCCAGGATGCGATTAAAGAAACTGAACGGATTATATCTGCCCGGCAGCAGGAACTGATGGGCATCCGCATCCGGCACGAGCAGCACGCTTTATCGCAACAAAGCAACCAAAACAAAGAAGTTGAACTCACCGAAAGGTTGGAAGAGTTGCGCTACCGCAACTATGAATTAGTGCCTCAGGCCGAAATATTGCAGCAGGATTTGCATCGCCTCGAATCGGAATTAGGCTCCTACCAGGATTTGCTAACCCGCCACAATGAACTAATTCAGAAGGTTAACCAGGTTTTTAACGAAGAAAATATCCGGTTTCACCAGTTAAAAAACCGCCTGACCAGCGGACAACAGGAAATTAATTACCGCCAGAAATCTTTGGAAACCGGTTATCTGCGCCTGCAAACCCAGCAGGACGAACTGGGCCGGGCCGAAGATGAAATTGTAGCGGCCGAAGAATTTGTGCTGGATAATACCGAAAGCCTGCACCAGTTCCTGGCCGAACGCAAAATAATAAGCGATGACCTGGAGAAGATGGAGAAAGACTTCTTTACGCTTCGGGGCGATATCGACAGCAAAGACAAAACCATCCGGGAAATCCAGCGCCGGCGCCAGAATGCCGATGAAGTACTTATTTCGATGCAGCAGGCCATCTCGGACTCCCGGGTTAAGCTGGTAGCCATTCAGGAGCGTTTATCGGCCGAATTTAATATTACGGAAGCAGACCTGGCCCAACTACCGGCGCAGCCACTGGAGATAACGAACGAAGAATTGAGCAGCCAGATTAGCGGCATCAAAACCAAACTAGATAACATGGGGCCGGTAAACCCCACCGCAGCGGAAGCTTACGAAGAAATCAGCCAGCGCGATAAATTTATTAAAGATCAAAAAGCCGATCTGGTTAATGCCAAAAACAACTTGCTGCAAACGATAGACGAGATAGACCAGGTAGCCCGGGAAAAATTCCTGCAATCGTTCGATATGATTAAGGAGAATTTCACGCGGGTATTCCGCTCGCTTTTTTCCGACGAAGACACCTGTGACCTGGTAATAACCGATATGAATAACCCACTGGAGTCGAAGATTGAAATAATGGCCCGCCCCAAAGGCAAACGGCCCTTAACCATTAACCAGTTATCAGGCGGTGAAAAAACCTTAACGGCTATTTCGCTGCTGTTTGCTATTTATCTCTTAAAGCCAGCCCCTTTCTGTATTTTTGATGAGGTAGATGCCCCGTTGGATGATGCCAACATCGACAAATTCAACAATATTGTAAAGACCTTCTCCGGCGATTCCCAATTTATTGTAGTCACGCATAACAAGCGCACCATGGCCTCTACCGACGTCATTTATGGTATAACGATGCTGGAGCCAGGGGTATCCCGCGTAATCCCGGTAGATTTGCGGCAATTAGCTTAGCTTAGTTTCGTTATTCGTTAATCGTTGTTCGGTCTGGGAAAATAAAAAAGGACCATCAAACTGGTTCCTTTTTTATTTTATTTCCATGGAAATTGGTATTGCGGGTGCCCTAACTAAAGAGTGCTAACTACCTGCAATAATTCATAAATAATCAAAATCCCGTCTTATTACCAGGAATACGAATAACGATTAACGATCAACGATCAATGAAGCTACCGTACTCCTTGGTCCGGATATTTTCCTTTTTTGTTGCGGTAAAAGTCTTTTATTTTTTCGATATCACCTTCTACATCGCCGGTAGGATAAAAAATGGGGCCGACACCAGCTTCCTTATTTGGATAATCGAGGTAGCCTAAAATGATTGGGACACCGGCCCCCATGGCTGCGTGATAAAAGCCTTTCCGCCAACGGGGCTGGTATTTACGGGTACCTTCGGGGGTAATCATAATAACCATTTCGTCGGCATTATTCAATATATCGATCATGGCGCTTACCAGGCTATTGTTTTTGGATCTATCGACAGGTAAAGCGCCGAGGTTCTTCAGAATCCAACCCAGCGGGCCTATCATAGCTTCTTTTTTAATGGTATAGCGCAGGTCCACATCCATGATATAAAAGGCACAGCGGGCAAACAACAAATCCCAGTTACTCGTGTGCGGCGCGGCAATCATTATACTTTTTTTCAGATCTGCGGGAATATGCCCGGCCACGCGCCAGCCAAAAGCCTTTAAAATAACTTTCGATAAAAATTTTGCTATCATGGGGCAAAGGTACAAGATTAGCCATAACAGAAAAAGCCGGTTTCAGAAGTTTGAAACCGGCTTGGCCAAATATTAAATTTTATTTTTATTTTGTACGTGTCCGGTCTGGTTTCAGCCGCCTTTTCTGCCTTTTATAGGGTTTGGAAGCATCATGGTTTGTCGCAGGAAAAAGACTTGCACCGAAATCCGGAATTCCGGACCGTATTCAGAGCGATAGTTGTCGCTGTTTTTCTTGGCGCCAAAATTTTGCCGGTAGTAGCGGAACAATAACATGGGCTCAATGGCAATCTGTTTGTTTCTTAACCAATAATTCCGCCGCCCAATATCGCCTAGAAAGTGCGTATAGCCCACCCCGGCTTCGCCGCGGAATAAATTAGATTGCGAACTTTTACTTATATTATTTAATCCCCAGGAGCCGCTAACCTCGCCAAAGATGCCATTATCGAGGTACCCGCGTACAAAAGGCCCCAATAAGAGTATCGTTTGTTTATAATCGTTGACACTGGAATCGGCCTGGCGGTTAAAGTGGCTAAAGTCGGCTTTGAGGCCGATACCGATATCTTCCCAATTAAAATAGCCGACCTTTAAATCCGTATTCATCCTTAAAAGGGTTCCTTTTTCGACCGGTTGGCTAGGGCTTTGATTTTTATAGCCGTTGAAAGAAGAACTGATTCCTCCTCCCATTAAATAACTTCCCTTTAAAATATAGGCATTAACCAGGTGACCAGAGTTATTCTGGCCAAAGCTAACATAACTTACCAAAAAGCAGCAAACAAGCGAAAATAGTCTATACATATTATTCAGGTTCAATAAAGATGAACTCAGCTTTTGTTTTTAATTATTAATAATGTCAACGATCGGTTTCAGCTAAGATAAAACCTAATTTTCTTTAAACATTTGCGGGTTAAGCAAGGCTAATAATTCACCTGATCTTTCCATGGTATACGTATAACCAGCTTCAAACATTTCGTGGGCATTTTTAAGATTCAGAAGCCGGAAATGTTTCATTTGGGGCGGTTCTATTACAAAATCGCAAAGCTTCATGCGGGAGGCCACGTTGTTATTAATGGCTAACTGACAGGTTCGTTCCAGCATATCGCGCAAAGATTTTATTTCCCGCTCATGATTAATTGGGTTTACATGTACCCCAATAATAAAATCGGCCAGGCCGGTTAAACATTCAACCGGCAAATTATTTAAAAGACCGCCGTCTACCAGCAGGCGATCCTGGTAATGAATGGGCTGACAAAGAAAAGGCAAAGCCGATGAAGCAACCAACGGCTTGATAATAGGGCCTTCGCTAAAATATACCGTCTCGCCCTGGTTTATATCGGTAGCACTAATAATAACCTTCGGGTGGAGGTCGGAAAAAGTTTTATTTTCTAAATAAGGCTTAAACGATTCTTCCAGCTGGTTCAGGTTTATTAAACCGTAGCGGCTAAAACCCGGCCGCAAGAGCCGCATAAATCGGGTTTCTGTAACCCTTTTAAGTATTTCTTCCGGCGATAACCCGATACTATAAAGTACGGCAGCAATGGCCCCCGAACTGGTACCCGAAATAACCTGCACCGGCAATTCCAACTCTGCCAATGCCTTTAATACACCCAAATGGGCAAAACTGCGGGCACCGCCCCCGGATAATACCAAACCAATTCGCATCTTTTATAAAACGTCAGCTAGTAAAAAGCTTTCGTCTAAACGTACGCCGCGCTCGGTATGTTTTACGGTGCAGCACTCATGTACGGCATCGTGCTCCAGGAAGAGAATATATTTTTTGTCGGCAGCTTCCTGTAAGAAAGAAGATTTTTCTGCTAAAGTTAACAACGGGCGGGTATCGTAACCCATCACGTAAGGAAGTGGTAAATGACCTACCGAAGGCAATAAATCTGCCATATAAACAAATATTTTTTCCTTATAACGGATTACCGGCAACATCATTTTATCGGTGTGGCCATTTACATAAATTATTTCGAACTGCGGAAATGGCGAAGCCTCCCCGGCTTGGGTAAACCGAAGTTGACCGCTTTCGGCCATGGGATTAATATTTTCTTTCAGAAAACTGGCTTTTTCCCGGGCATTGGGCTGGGTGGCCCATTGGTAATGGTCGGCATTAACCCAGTAATGGGCATTCGGGAAAGTCAATTCAAAACCAGTGCGATCGGCATTATAATTAACGCTGCCGCCGCAGTGGTCGAAATGCAGATGGGTATGAAAAACATCGGTTATGTCGGCCGCCGTAAACCCCAGTTGCTGAATAGAACCCATTAGCGACTGGTCGCCGTGCAGGAAATAATGGCTGGCCATTTTGGGGTCCATTTTGGTGCCGATGCCTGTATCAATTAAGATAAGCTTATCGCCATCTTCGATTAACAGGCAACGCATGGCCCAGGTACAAAGGTTATTTTCGTCGGCCGGATTCGTTTTTTGCCAGATGCTTTTAGGTACTACCCCAAACATTGCCCCGCCGTCTAACTTAAAATACCCCGTTTCGATTGCGTGTAATTTCATAAACCTGCTATGTTCATTTCTTATTTCGATGTAAATACGTTAAATTTTGAATATATGCCGGATTAAAATAAAAGAGGGCAGGATGCACTTGTGTCATCCTGCCCTCTATATTGGGTTAAAACTCCGATTATTACCTCATAATTAGCAATATTCTCTGGCTGGAGTAATCATTTTGCTTAAATTTTTATTTCTG
>JAQBNV010000385.1 GCA_028288395.1 Adhaeribacter sp.
CGTTTGAAGGTCTTCCATAAAAACTTTTTCCCGCGTGGCTTCTGGCATGGCATAAGAACTGCTTTCGGGTTGGGCTATCGGCATGGTCCATTTAACCTTGGGGTAATGGGTTTTGGCATACGTTTCGAACTTCTGGAGGAATATTTTCAGATCGCTTGGCTGCGCCTGGGCGGCAAGGTGCAAGGCGAATATTAAAACAACTGCGGCCTGTTTCAGAAATTTCATACCTATAGCGTTAAAGGTTAATATTTTAAATATACTTCGTTTGTTGCATTCGTGTTTTTTTTCGCCAGGAAATAAACGCCTGCGGCGGATAGATAAATAGCAGGTAGCAACCGCGTGCTGTTTCGTCTGGCTGGGTTATCTATCGCCCCGGGACCTGCGTACAATCCTTATTACTAAAATTTAAGATAATGCAAATTATACACGATCCGGACGATTTGCGATTTTACGCCACCGTAGCAGGGGAGGAAGCAGAGCTGACCTACACGTATCCTGAAGAAAAGGTGCTGGATTTTGATTATACCTATATCCCGGCCGCCGCCCGCCGCCAGGGCCTATCCGACCACCTCGTAAAAGCCGGTCTGGAATTTGCCCGCGAAAATAATTTCCTGGTTATTCCTTCCTGCCCGGTAGTAGAAGCTTATGTAAGGCGCCACCCCGAGTACCAGGACCTGCTTACCTGATAAAACTACCCACCCGATTTGCTTACCGCCGTAACGTTATAAGAACCCAAATCCGGAGCCTTTCCTGCTTCGTGGGGCTTTTATTTCGATTAAATTTCTATATTTAATTTTTACTTAATGATGGAAGTTTATTTAAATAAGCGGGTATGCGAAAAATTACCCTGATAATTTTTGTTCTTCTTTCGGTGCTGCAACAGGCTGTCGGATACGTGCATCCCGGGGGAATGCACCCTAAAAAGCAGCTTGATTTTGTAAAGAAGAAAGTTCAGCAGAAACAACAGCCTTATTACGATGCTTACCGCCAGTTAATAGCCCACGCCGATTCTGCGCTGCAGGAGAAAACCAACGCCCTAGCCGATTTTAATGTTCCCGGGTATTATACCGATGCGAAAATGCACCGCATTAACTCCAAAGTCTTGCAAACCGATGGCTTTAATGCCTACGCGTGTGCGCTGGCTTATCAGCTGAGTGGTGAAAAAAAATACGCCGAGAAGTCGCTCGCTTTTCTGATGGCCTGGGCCAACACGAACACCACTTATTCCAATGCCGATGGGAGCCTGGTAATGGCTTATTCCGGCACGTCTATGATTATGGCGGCCGAACTGCTGCTGCCGTACAAAGGATGGCCGGCAAAAGACAAAGAAAAATTTATGGGCTGGGCCCGGAATGTTTACCGCAAAGCGGCCAATGAAATCCGCACCAGAAAAAACAACTGGGCCGACTGGGGTCGTTACGGCTCTATCCTCACGGCTTTCCTGCTGGACGATAAAGCCGAAGTTGCTGAAAACATCAGGTTGATAAAAAGTGACCTGTTTCATAAAATTGCCCCGGATGGCCACATGCCCGAAGAAGTTAAGCGCCAGGGCAACGGCATCTGGTATACTTACTTTTCACTAGCCCCCATCACCGCTGCCGCCTGGGTCGCTTATCAGGCCGACGGAACGAATCTCTTTGCCTATCAGGAAGGCGGCAAGTCGATAAAATCAGCTTTGGATTACCTCTTTCATTACAATCAGCATCCCGACCAGTGGAAGTGGTTCCAGAATCCGCGTCCGGGTACTCCCCAGGCCTGGCCCGGCAACCTGCTCGAAGCCATGCACGGTATTTATAAAGATGAGAAGTACAGCGCTTATGTAAAAGCTGCTCGTCCTATTTCTTATCCCACACATCATTTTGCCTGGACTTTCCCCACGCTCACCAAACCCTTTTTAACACATGAGGGAGAGAAATAAATATTCTTTTTAGACGAGGTACGCCTTTAACTTTACGCTCCCCGCAGCCAGTTTACTGCCTGTCACTTCTTTTGTAAAAGCTCTTGTCCTATGAAATTTTTACCTACCCAGCTCATCATTTTTCTGCGCAACAAGCCCGACCGCCGTAACCTGAAGCTGCTGTTTAAGTTTCTGGCGGTGCTGTTGGGATTGGTGCTGGTTTTCACCGTTATTTTTCACCTGCTCATGCTCCGGGAAGGTAAAACCTATTCCTGGATTACCGGCTTTTACTGGACGCTCACGGTTATGTCTACCCTGGGGTTCGGCGATATTACCTTTCAGAGCGATGCCGGCCGTTTCTTTTCTATTGTGGTGCTTTTATCCGGCATGGTGTTCCTGCTGATCCTGTTCCCGTTTACATTCATCAATTTTTTCTATTCGCCCTGGATGAAGGCGCAGGAACACGCCCGCGTACCCCGGCAACTACCGGCCCACACCAACGGCCACGTGGTACTAACCCGCTATGGCGCGGTAACCGAAGCATTGATCAAGAAATTAGAGCAGTTTAAATATCCTTACGTGGTGCTGGTGCCGGATTTAGCCGAGGGCCTGCGCCTGCAGGAATTAGGGGTGCAGGTAATGCTGGGCGACTTAGATGATCCCGAAACATATAGCCGGGTTCAGGTGGAAAAAGCGGCACTGGTGGCTACCACTTCTACCGATGTAATTAATACCAACGTGGCCTTTACCGTACGGAGCGTAAGCAACCAGGTATCTATTTTAAGCACCTGTAGTTTTGAGGCTTCCGAAGATATTCTGAGTTTAGCCGGCAGTAACCACGTTTTGCGCTTAGGCGAGATAATGGGCCTTTTTCTGGCGCGCCGGGCCAGCGGCGGCGATGCCTGTTCGCATGAAATTGGGCGGTTTGGCCGGCTGCAGATAGCCGAAGCCGCTGTTGCGGGCACGCCGCTGGTGGGGAGCACCCTGCAGGAAACCAAATTGCGGGAGCAGATAGGGGTAAGCGTGGTAGGAGTTTGGGAGCGCGGCAATTTTAAAGCGGCCCAGCCGGATACCCCTATTACCCAGACCACCGTACTGGTACTGGCCGGTTCCGATGACCAGATTGAAAAATACAACCATACCTACCGGGTAGAAAAAAAGATGAACCATCCGGTCATCATCATCGGGGGTGGCCGGGTGGGCCGGGCCACCGGCAAGGCGTTGGCGGGGCGCCAACTGGATTACCGCATTGTGGAGAAAGCTCCCGAAAGAGTAAAAGATGATCCCAGGTATATATTGGGGGATGCGGCCGAAATAAGCATCCTGAAGCAAGCCGGTATTGATACGTCTCCGTGCGTAATTATTACTACCCACGACGATGACGTAAATGTTTATCTGACGGTTTACTGCCGGCGGTTGCGCCCCGATATTCAGGTTATTACCCGCTCTACCCTGGAACGCAACCTGGCTACCATGCACCGGGCCGGTGCCGACTTTGTAATGTCTTATGCCTCTATGGGCGCCAACACCATCTTCAACCTTCTAAAACGCTCCGACATTCTGATGGTAGCCGAAGGCCTCGATCTTTTAAAAGTAAAGGTACCGGCGCAGTTGGCCGGCTATACCATTGCGCAATCATCCATCCGAAAAGAAACCGGCTGCACCCTTATCGCCATCCGGAACGGCGAGGCCATGCAGATTAATCCGGAGCCCAATACAATACTCCCCGCGGCAGCAGAAATTATCCTGATTGGAACCGTTGAAGCAGAAAATAAATTTTTGAATATGTATGGGGCGAAGTAGCTTTTAGTTATTAGCTTTTAGTGGTTAGCTTTTAGCCAAATCGTATTGGTTTGGAGGTACAAGTAGCCAAGGTGTATGCCGGTGCCTGGGCAAGCGTTCAAACCCTGGCTAATATTTACTACCCGTACTGCTATTTACTACCCGTACTGCAATTTCAGACTTGTAGAAAGCGCTCTAGGAAACTAGCGGTTTCTGGTTGCAATTGTTATTTGCCTTGGTGGGGCTTTTTACTTATTTATTCGAGCCTTCATCAAATTCGGCCAGGTACTGCTGCAACTCCCGGATATTTTTTTTGTAAGCCCTTGCCCTTTTGTAAATATAAAATCCCATAATGCTGCCGGCAGCCAGCATCGCCAGCACAATATCCTGGTGCCAGATATCCCAGAATTTTCCGTTGCCTAAATATTCAGAAGAAAGGCGGCCGCAAATAAACAGCGCCCCGAACAAGGCCAGGATAAAGGAAATCTCCTGCTTTAAATATTTTTTAAAACGGGCAATATTTTCGGTTAAGCTCTCTTTCAGGTTGCTGGCAGATATAACCGTTTTGAGCGTCGTATATTTCAGCCAGTAAAAAAAGATAACGATTAGCCCAAAAACAACTACCGTAACGAGCAACAATAAGCCTCCCAAAGTTATCCGAAACACCGGGCCTTCGTCGCCGAGCAAAAAATGTAAAAACGGATTTACCAATACATTCAGTAATATCCCCACCATAAGTAAAGAAATTATTTTCTCGTACTTCTTTTTCATGCCCGTTAAGGTTCCGGACGATTTTTCCTGCAGCATTAATTTTAACTGTTCCATACTTTGTTTATTTATTTCCAGGTTCATTTCTGTCTCCCGCTGCCAACTGGCTTTCAGATCATCTAATTCCATAATCAGCGCTTTATCTTTTCTTTTAATTTCTTCTTAATCCTGTTAATTTTTACGCCCACATTCCCTTCCGTCAAACCCATTATTTCGGCTATTTCTTTGTAGCTCTTTTCATCCAGATAAAGTATTACCAAGGCCTTGTCGAACTTATCGAGCCCATCTATGGCGTCCTGTAATTCTTTATCAAACAAAATATCCAACCGTTGGGTAGGCACCTCTCTTATGCTATCCTGGGCCAGCGACAAAACTTTATGAGCCGGCCGGCGGCTGTTTTTCCGGAGCCGGGTGATGGCAGTGTTTAAACTTACCTGGTAAATCCAGGTGCTTACCTTTGCCGTTGCATTAAACGTGGGCCACGATTTCCATAGGTGAAGCAATATTTCCTGGAACAAGTCTTCCGCATCGGTATTGTCAGAACAATACATGCGGCAAACCTTAAAGATAATGCCCTGGTGTTCGTTAACCGATTTTAAGAATTCTTCTTCCAAGATTAATATTTAAACCATTAGTCGCGGCGCTACTGAAAAACTTACAGGTAGTGCTAATTTATTTTTTGAGCGGGCGCAGGAGGGTTGATAAAGGGCGCGGCAAGCTAAACCAAAGAACCGGCGTTAGCGCCTAAATCATACTTAATCCGAAATATTTTTACCAATATATTGACGCCCGGGAGGCCTCCCCTGGTAAAGAAAATATTGACCGGAATATTCGGAATTGGAACAGAAGCAAAATAAAGCTTCTGAAAAGAAATTAAGTAAATTTATTATTCCTGATAAGCAGCGGGCTAATTCCCGCCGCCTTGAAACGGAGGGCAGAATAATTCACCCATTTAAATACGACTACACGTGCTTCCTTTTTAGGCCGCAGCAAATAAAGTAGCACC
>JAQBNV010000407.1 GCA_028288395.1 Adhaeribacter sp.
CGGATTTGCAATCCGAAATTATTCTAATAATTATTTTGAAGCAGGATTATTCTTTAGAGCTTGTTTAAGTTTTGCTTTTGTAAGCGAGAACGGCTGGAATAAGGTTCTGCGGAAGCGTTTTTTGAGCCGCGTAGCAGCGCTACGGGGCGAGGAAAAGGCGAACGGAGGTTCTTGTTCCAGCCGTTTGCAGCACAAAGAGCAAAATTTAAACATGCTCTAAAATCTTTAATTAGGAGTTTGCAATAATAAGATAAAACTAACCGCTAAAAACTAAAATGAGTGATATAAAAGTTTATGTACTGGAACCATCCGGCGAAAAAAATGCGGTGGAAGCACCTACGGATATGGGCCTGAGTTTGATGGAAGTATTAAAAGCCAGCGATTATCCGATTGCAGCTACCTGCGGGGGAATGGCTCTGTGCGCCACCTGCCGGGTAGAAGTAATCAGCGACCATGAGTTGTTGCCTCCTTCCGATGATGAAGGCTATATGCTGGACAGCCTGCCCGTGGTTTCCGACACCAGCCGCTTATCCTGCCAGATACGATTAAACCCGGATCTGGATGGTTTGGTCGTAAAACTGGCACCTATAGATTAATTCCCGGTTCTGATTTATCCGGCAATATTTAATTAACTGCCACAACTGCTCTGTGATTATTAGGTGACTAGAAAGGAGATAAAAACAAAAAAGGTCTGGAAAATCCAGACCTTTTTGTATTCACCCAAAACAATTTTAATTAAAAATCCAATACTTAGAGGAATAAATCGGTTAAAGGTTTAAAGGGGTTTAGAAAAAAATTAAATTATTTTTAAACATTGCTGGTTCTGTGTTGTATATCAGCTAATTAAATTCTAAATATGGAATTTCATCCGGTAATAATTATTGGGGCAGGCATGGCCGGCTTAAGTTGTGCCGCCTACCTGACGCAAGCCGGGCAGCCTTTTCTGTTACTGGAAGGTAGCAATGGCGTGGGAGGCCGGGTGCGTACCGACCGCTACAAAGGTTATTTACTTGATCGCGGCTTTCAGATCTTCCTGGCCGATTATCCCGAAACCCGTAAACTACTAGATTACGAAGCCCTAAATTTACAGGCTTTCCGCTCGGGTGCTCTGATCAAAAAGGCGCACAATTTTATCCAGGTAGTGCATCCTTTGAAAGAACCGAACCAGCTATTTGATACTTTGCTCTCTCAGGTAGGTACCCTGCCCGATAAACTCCGCATCCTGAAACTAGCTGCCCAAACTGTCAGTCGCCCCGACGAGCAATTATTGCAGCCCCAGGAGATGAGCACGCTGGCTTATTTGCAAAGCCAAGGGTTTAGCGATAAAATAATCCAAACGTTTTTCCGGCCGTTCTTTGGCGGCGTTTACCTGGACCGGGACCTGAAAACCAGCAGTAGCTTCTTCCGGTTTATATTTAAATATTTCGCTAAGTCGCCGGTAACCTTGCCGGCCGAAGGCATGGAAGCCATTCCGGCTCAACTCGCTGCTAAATTACCACCTGGTACCCTGCGCACGAACTGCGCGGTGGAAACTTTAACTCCCAATAACGAAATATTACTCAGCAACGGGCAATCGCTTAAAGCCGGCATCGTGGTATTGGCGACGGATGCAGCAACTTCTGCCCGTTTATTAGCCGATGAAGCGCCACGGGATTTTAACCAAACCACCTGCACGTATTTTACAGCCGATGAGTCGCCAAATAAGGCTAAGTTGTTAATGCTTAATCCCGATAGTCGATCGGTTGTTCATAATTTAAGCGTGCCCAGCGATATCAATCCTGGTTATGCACCGGCAGGTAAAGCCTTGATCTCGGTGAGTACCCACGGCCCGCATGGATTGTCGCCGGAAACGCTAGCCCTTAGCATTAAAAAAGAATTGCAAAGCTGGTTTGGCGAACCGGTAGAAAGCTGGCGCTACCTGAAAACCTATTTTATTCCGGAAGCGCTCCCTCCTACGGCCTCCAACCCCGCGCAACCCGCCCTGCGGCTAACCCCTAATCGCTACCGGTGCGGCGACTATACCGCTTATCCTTCGCTAAACGCGGCTATGGCCACCGGCCGGATGGTTGCAGAAGATATATCGGGTAAAAAATTCTAATTCAGGGCTCGTCTAACCAAAAACTGGCTACTGGTATGTTACCGGTTAAAGCGCCTACTCCTACCGTAATATTTGAACAGGATAACCTAACCACTTTTTGCCGGCACGTATAAGAGGTAATAAAAAGAGTAGTTGGCACATGAGAAAGGCAATTAAGTTTATCGGAATTATTCTGGCGCTGTTCATATTAACAGGGGCGGTTACCCTGCTTATGCTGCCCCGGGAAAAATTAGTGGCTTATTTAGCACCAGAGGTAAAGTATGTAACCGTAACCAACGCCGTAATTACCGATACTACCGCCCTCATGGATGTACAACTGAACGTAACATCTAAATTATTGCCCGTTTTTATAGATAGCCTCGCTTACGATTTCCAGCTGTATAACCAAAGCTTAGCCAAAGGAAATCAGAAATTCACCCCCCAATCCAAGCGCGGTAACCTGCAAACCCTGGTTATTCCGGTTACTGTAGAACATAACAAAGCACGGGATCTGGTGCAGCGGCAAGTAGCCGAAGGAGAAAAACTGGTAGCCCACGTAGAAGCTTATTGCCGCTTTCCGCTTATTGGCATCCGCCGGATAGACATAAACCGGAAGGTAGACATGACTATTCCGTTGCCGGCATCAGATCTTTTCCGGTCAAAAAACCCCTCATAGATATCCCCCTTTTTTACAACTTTCTGGCCGGCTTCACTTATGCTTCCATAACCAGCAAGTACCTTTCTTTAACCAGGCTTTCCGCATGAGGCAGGCTACTTAGTTTTTGCAAAAACACGTAAAAGCCATAGATACAAATACTTAAAATTAACATCTGCAGCAAAACATAGCTTCCTAACACTAACCTATATCTTTTAATGGCAGTATGAAAATACCTTAAATTTATATGTTTTATTTTAAAATTAAAGCCTATGTTTTATCATGATAAGCAATTGCAGTACAAAGTAAGAGTAGACAAACCAAATCCGGCTTTCGCCCGCATGTTGCAACAAGCCATTGGCGGCGTGGAAGGAGAAATAAGGGTATGTTTACAATATTTATTCCAGGCCTGGGGTACGCGCGGTCCGGTCAAATACCGTGATATGCTCCTGGAAACTGGTACAGAAGAAATAGCCCACATCGAAATGCTGGCTACGGCTGTGGCATTAAACCTGGAAGGCGCTCCGGCGAGTTTAAAAGATGAATTTGCCAAAGACAAAATGGTAGGGGCTATTTTGGGAGGGATGGATCCCCGACATATCTTATCTGCCGGCCAGAGTGCTATGGCCGCTGATGCCAACGGCGTTCCTTTCAACGGTTCCTGGGTAATTGGCACCGGTAATATTGCCGCAAACATGATTGCCAATGTACACGCAGAGGCCTCGGGCCGGTTACTGGCTACCCGTCTCTGGGAAATGACCGATGATCCCGGCATGAAAGATTTTCTGTCCTTTTTGATTGCCCGCGATACCATGCACCAAAACCAATGGATGGCGGTTGTCGAAGAATTAGGCGGCATGCAAGGCGCTTTCCCGATACCTAACAGTTTCCCACAAAGCGAAGAAGTACAAGGCTTCAATTATGCTTTTGTATCTACTAATATTACCGGCGATTCACAGGCGATGGGTCGTTGGAGCGAAGGTATATCGCTGGATGGCAAAGGTGAATTCTCGTTTGTGAAAGCTGCACCACTAGGTGGCGAACCGCAATTAGGTCCGCCTGATCCGCGGGGCCATGCCCAGAAAGAAGAAATGCTGGGCAACATGGGCGGATTAAGTGGTATTGTAGATAAAGTAAAAGATATTATTGACTAAGATAACTTTTGATTATCTTTTTGGGACTGAAACCAGTTGTTGGTCAAATGGACAGAACCTGGTTTCAGCCTCAAAATAAATTAAGCTCTCCTGTATAAATTGTTGGATGCCCGGTTTGAAAGCCTAAAAATAACCTAAGCAAAAGGCCGAATCCTAAATACTGAATTTCCTGCCGACCATTAAGCGCGGGTTTTGCTTTATTTACTTTTTAAGAACACCTGATTCTACCTGGATTTCAACCCGCCGGTTCTTGGCCCGGCTTTCCGCCGATTGGTTTGGCACTGCGGGTTGGCTGCTTCCTAACGCTTTTATTTTTATTAGTTCTGCGGGCAAACCTTGCAACAGAAAATAATCAGCGACGGCTCGGGCTCTTTTCTCAGATAAAATTTTATTCGCTGCTTCGGTGCCCGTATCATCGGCATGCCCCTGGATATATATATATTTTCCGTCAGATTTGAATCTGCTTCCTAAACTTTGTAAAGTAGCCCGGGCATCCGCATTCAATGTCGCGGAATTTATTTCAAAAAATACCTTTAAGGATTGCGGCGGACGTAAAATATTACCCCCGACAGTCTGCCCGGTTTGGGGTAGCTCGGTTGCAGCATTAGGTATTACTGCCGTAATATCGCCGGGTGAAAAAATATCAGCTAACCCGATAGAATAAATATCTGTATCACCATTTTCGGCATTTTCCCGGGTAAAATAGGCGACACCGCTTTCGCTATCTAGCGTAAAATAACCATCAAAGCCGGAAGTATTCACCGCGGTGCCTAAGTTTACCGGCTCCGACCAATTAAGCCAGGTATTATCTAATCGCCGGCTCATAAAAATATCAGCATCACCCAAGCCACCGTGGCCGCTGCTCGCAAAATACAGGGTGCGGCGATCGGGCGCCAGGAAAGGCGCAATTTCGAAACCGGTGGTATTAATATTGTTTATTTTTTCCGGTCCTGCCCACTCTTTTTCCCCTAACCGACGGCAAATGAAAATATCTTCCAGGTGCGTAGTATCGGTCTGCATCGACAGGAACAGGATACTGTCGGTGGCCTGGTAAAAATTTATAAACCCATTTTCAGGACCAAAGTTCCGGATAAGAATGGCCTCCGGTTTAGACCAGCCAGTGCTGGTTTTGGTGGCGTAAGACAGGCCTGGAGCCATGCGGTTGCGGGACCGGTACACGTTATTTAACAACACCCCTTCCCCCTTGGTAGTCAGGCCGCTGATTGCATTGTTGTAAATATTATTCAGAGGGCTTCCCGGATTTAGAGCAGGCTGCCACTTGCCGGCTGGAGACGTGCGCTGGCTGTACCAAATATCCTGACCGGCCCTTTCGCCCCCTATATTTTCGGGATGCCCGGTCCGGACAAAGTAAAGGGTTTTGCCATCGGCAGCAATAATGGGCATGAGCTCATCGTAAGCTGAATTTATTTCGGTTACCGGCAACGCTTTCAGGCCTGGGCCCCAGGAAATACTGGGTAGGCTCAACAGCAGCAAAATAATAGTTAAGGCTTGGCCAACATACATCCC
>JAQBNV010000440.1 GCA_028288395.1 Adhaeribacter sp.
TCGCTGCCTACCTTTGAGCCGCAGGAGTGGATTGAAGAAGGACGCATTTACCAGGTAAAACATTACACCGAATCATTAAATAATAGCGAAGGTTTTGCCGTTACCATTCTGGATTCGGACGGGGAAGAAATTCATCCCTCGCCTTCGCATTGGAGTTTTGCTTCGAACCGTTTCGAAATTTTTAGCATCTGTTTGAATTAATTTTCGTAGGTGCAAGCATAATTTTTTAATCAGAGCAGGGAGAAATGCTGGCACAGGAAGAATTTAAAGTTTTAACTACTACCGAACAGGCAACCATTTTGCGCAAACAAGGAAACTACATTCATTACCGGATAAAAGGTTGGTGCAAAATTGAGCTTTATTGGTTTCATAAATTTTACGTAGAAGTCTGGTACCTGCACAACGACCAGACCATTGGCTTGATTCGGGTGCTCACCGGTAAACCATCGCTGGAGCCTTATCTCGATACCATTCAGCTTAAAGTAGTTTAGGGGGGTTATAAAAATATTGCTACCCTATTTAAGTCGCCCTCATCATCAGAAGGTGCATCCAAAACCTTACTATAAACACCGGAGAAATAAAATTAATTAATATTGTTTTTAAAGTAAGCGGTCGGTTATATTCAGATAAAACCGGCCGCTTACTTTTATAGCAGGAAGAATAGCTGTTTAGGGAGATTAATAGCTACCCTAACCAACGTAATTCGATATTCTTGTGGCGGAAATGTTTTCTGCCGGGTTTTCTATTGTTACCAAACCCCAAAGGCTGGGTATTATTCCTGCAGGTATATTTTATCCTTATTGTATCGTTTTAATGGTGGCATTTACTTTATCAATAAATGCATGATACTTTTCTGGTACATTACTTTTCTTCTGATCCAATAACCAGAACTTCCTTTTTCCCTTGTGTTTAAATTCCAGGTACAGTCCGCCCCAGTCACCTGCATCGGGTTGTCCGATAACTTTATTGCGGTCGTTCCATAAATCGCGCGGAAAGTTATTTATTAAATCTTTTGCCGCATCAAATTGCGGCTGACTTAACTTTACATAGCTTCCTTCATAAAACGCCGTTGAATTCGGATAAGTGTCTTTCGTGTCTTCCCATAGCTGATGAGGTTCTAATTTAAATATCTGAATACATCTATCTCCCCGGCACTCGCCATAAAAGTGGCCGAAGATTAAATAATCTTTCGCGGCAGGGTTAATTTCATCGCGCTTACAACCGGTAAACAGCAGAAATAAAAGGAATAGGAGGCGTAGTTGGTTTTTCATACCCAAGGCTCTTTTATACAAGAGCCCTTATTTATAAAATGAGTTGCATGTTTGTGTATGATTACCTTTTAAAATGTTTCAGGCTGGCGAAGCTTTTTATGCAATCCGCTAATCCGGTTCGGGATAAAGGCGGCAGCCTGATTTTAAAATATTCCTGGTATCAGACAGTTCTGGCCGTACTATAGGGGTGAAAAAAAACCTCTGCCGAAATATTAGCAGAGGTTTTTTAACATATTATTTTAATAAATTTAAGCTGCCTGCTGATGCGTATTTTCTTCGTCATCGGCAATGCGGGAAACCACAAAAACGGCCACTACCGCTACGGCTGCTACCGCTAAAACCAATTGCCGGGGCGTTAGTTTTTTACTGGCTTTCATCAGTAGATGACCGGTGTCCTGCAGCAAGTCAGGTAGCTTATCGTGGCGGCCATCTTTAAATACGTGCATGGCATTTTCGAATGCCCGCGATAAATCCTGTGGTTGTACAAGTGAATTATTATTTGCCTGATCCATAATTTTTAATTTAGTTTATCCTGTCTACTTTTTATATCCTTTAATTGTTTCAAAAGTGCCTTCCGGCACATCTGACAGAATTGGCTATACGTAAAACTATAGGTCGCGGCTAACTGAATTTAACAGGATTTATAATTAAACTGATAAATTAGACCTGCACATTACCACCGGCGTTTTTAACTTCTTCGCCAATTT
This sequence comes from Adhaeribacter sp., assembly GCA_028288395.1. Classification (GTDB taxonomy): domain Bacteria; phylum Bacteroidota; class Bacteroidia; order Cytophagales; family Hymenobacteraceae; genus Adhaeribacter. The sequence continues at coordinate 1,979 of JAQBNV010000440.1, forward strand.
TCTGCAATATTTTATCGGAGCTGTACATCATGCTGGCCGGAAAGCCAACCTTCACATTGTTTACCACCAGGGTTTGGGTCGTTTCGTCATAATTGTACTCAGCCGAAACACCTTTTTCGGAAATACGACCGTTGTTGCCCGCCAGGTTAATACCAAAGCCGGATAATTTTGAACGTAAATTGTTATAGATTTCGGAAGAGATACCAGAGTATTGTGCGCTTGCCATAATTTTATTTGGTTAGTAGATGGTTAAAGTAAACAAATTATTTTTTGATTTAACGAATGGACCGTCGTTTTTGCTTAAAAAGTAGTAGAAATATGGCCCAAAAGAATTGGGCGGTCATACCAACTGTTTGAAAATACACTGCCGGATTAAAGGCCGAGAACTTCCAGGCCCTGGTCAAATACCACATCTACCGGAATTTCGGCTTTACTCAGGCGATCAAGGTCGGCTTGCAGGCGGTTGTCGATGGTGCCTTGTTTGGTCAGGAGCTGGCCTACGCCGGTGTAATCGCCGTTGCCCTGCAAGGTTAATATTCTGGCCGATAGTTTATTCATTGCTTCTTCCATTTTGGGGTAGTTTACGCGGTAAGTGCCGGTTTTTTCGTCGCGCTCAAAAGCGCCGTTCTGGGCAAAGAAATTAAACCGGACCATATTGGCCTGCCCGTGTGCGCTGGCCGCCCCAAACCGGACCGACCGGAAAATTCCCGCCAGGAAAGTAGTATAATAATCTTTCATGTCCCCGGTTATTTCGCCTTTCCGGTGCAACTGGGCAATCATGTACAGGCCCAGAATATCGGCTTTGCCTTCTTCCAGTGCCGAACCTTTTTCTTTTAAAGCATCGCGCACGGTGCCTTTGCCGTTTACTACATTTTTAATACCTAGCCCGTGTGCCACTTCATGAAACATGGTAGTAGCAAAAAATGCATCAAACGTTACATGCCCGCGCTGATCCTCGCCGATCAGGGTATTCGCAATAGGCTGCATGATTTTATCGAACTTGGCCCGCATGGCATTTTTTAACTGCAAGCGCCGGGTGCCTTTTTTTAGTTGTACTTCCTCGTCGTTTGGGAGATTGATGGCAATAGTTTTGCTGCCGGCATTGCAATCGCCGGCGTAGTATATCACATCGTAGGCGTTCAGGTCCGAATCGGTGCCGGGCTTTTCTTTTTTATATTTTTCTGGTACGGGCAGGCCCCGCTGTAACTCCGGCAGGAAGGCAGCGTACCGGGCCAGTTTTTGGCTCCATTCCTGATCTTTAACCAGTATATAGGCTTCGTGGGCGGCTTTGTAATTAAATAGTTTGTCTTCGTACACTTCAATCGGACCCACCACAAAATCAATGGTGTTGGTTTTCATGTCCATCCAGGCCAGGTCGCTGGGCTGGTAGTTATCGGTAAGCAGCGCCTCAGCCCGGAGGGTTAAATATTTTTTCAGACCGGCATCTTCGGCCAGGCCGGCCGCCTGGCGCAGCAAACCGGCGGCTTTTTCTACCTGCCCCTTAAATTGTACGTGGTAGGGTACAGTTATTAATTTGCCGGTGCTATCCCGGCGCAGCAGGGTATACTGGCTTTGCTTGTCTTTCAGGTTGGCTTTCTCAAACTCGGCTTTTGTCATGTCGGGCGGGTAAAAATTAGCCGTTTCGGGCTTTGGCCCTACTCCTTTAATAAAAGGCGCGTTGTTGTCCAAGCGGTCCCAGGGGCCATAATTTATTTCTACCAACCGGCGGGTAGCGCCATCTTTGATGGTGCTGCGTAAAGAGTCTCGTTGGCCATAAGCTTCGTACCAGAAAATATCGTCCATAATGTCGGCTACCTGAATCAGCAGCGGGATCATTTGCTTTTCGGCGGGGGTTAACTTATTCAGGTCGGTGGTTAAGCTTACCTCTTCGTATTTATTCAGGCGCTGGTGCAACGGTAGGCTGGTTTCGTCGGGCGTGGCGGTGTTTGCGCTAGCGGTTTCGGTTTGCTTTTGGTTAGAACAACTGGCCAGAATTAAACATCCCGCAGCCAACATCAGCCTATATTTATTTTTCATACATTACAGGTTTATCAGGTAAAACTAAATTACAACTATTATTCTGGTAAACTAAAGTGGCTGGCGGTTGCCTGGGAGTTACATTTCAT
>JAQBNV010000441.1 GCA_028288395.1 Adhaeribacter sp.
GGCGGCATTCCGTTTTTCAAGAAGTTCGTCGATAAGTCTAAACAAATTGCCAGCCAGTATAAATCTGTTTCAGAAAATGTAGACGAGGTTGTCATAAAGCTGGAAAAGACCCGGCAGAGCATTATGAAAGACACCACGGGCCTGGAAGTAATGTTTAACCAGGCCATCGAATATATTCATGAAGTGCGGGCCGTTATTGCGGCCGGTAAAATGAAAATAGAAGAAATACAAACCGAAACCATTCCGCGCATGCAGGCGGAAGTGGCGGCGAGCAACCAGGATGAAATTGCGGTGCAACGGTTAAGCGATATTATTTCGTTTAAAGATCGCCTGGAAAAAAAGGTACACGATTTTACCCTTTCGCACACCATCGCCACCCAGGCCATGCCGCAGATCAGAATGATTCAGACGACCAACGATGTGCTGGCGCAAAAAATCCAGAACTCCATCGATACAGTTATTCCGGTATGGCGCCAGCAGGTTGCTATTGCGCTGGGGCTGGAGAAGCAACGTAAAGCGCTCGAAATCCAGAAAAAAGTAACCGATACCACCAACGAAATGCTGCTTAAAAATGCGGAGTTGCTCAAAACCAACGTGGTAACGGCTGCGCGGGAAAATGAGCGCGGCATCGTAGATGTGGAAACCCTGAAAAAAGTAAACCGCGATATGGTAGAAACGCTGGACGCGGTGATAAAAATATCGGAAGAGGGCAGCCAGATGCGCGCCCAGGCCGTGAAAGACCTGGCGTTATTGCAGGAAGAACTAAACAGCAAAATTATTGGCACCTTCGGCAAATCGAAACAAATAGAAGCGTGCTAAATGACTGGAGGAGAAAAAGAAGGAGAAATTACAGCGGCGCGCATTCTTACGCTAGAACAGGATGCGCTGCTGGATTTATATCTCAAAAAGTTAGATGATTATTTTGAAGATGTAAAAACGTCGGAAAAAATTCAGATAGAAATAGAAACGTTGCATCTTAAAAGAATTCTTTCAAAATGATAGAAACGGTGCGTACACTTTTTGGCCTTACCGGGGATTCGGGTAAAAGAACGGTGGTGGGTAGCCCGGTGGGGGTAGATATAAAAGCGGCCGGGTATATCCGGAGTTCGCATAACCGGCTAAACCACCTGAAAACCCTCGGGAGCCGGTACAAAGGCACGCCGCACGAATTTAAAATTAAAACCGTACACGAGAAAACCCAGAACATCCATAATTATCTCGTAGGCAAAAACCGGTTTACCGAGTTGGAAATGTTCCATCTCCAAAACACCGACCACTTCATTAATACGTTTGCCTTAATAATAGAAGTACACCAAAAAAACAAAGAAGCTAAACCCGCGCCTGCCGGCTCAGAAACGCCGCCCCCTGCGGGCAACGCCAACACCTTCCGCGAATTTTTTACCGGCCCCGAACTGGTAAAGAATAAAAATATTGCAGGAGTTGACAAAGCGATCAATGGTCCGGTTGGCGCTACGCCCCAGTTATCTGTACCTGATATTTTCCTGGATACTTACGCCCAGATTTCCTATATCGGGTTAAATAATACCGGCGATGTGGTTACCAGAGAGATTGGTATAACCGCTTCGGCGCAAGAGAAAGAAGCATTTGTGGCGGCTATGGCAGCCCGCATTGGGTTGTACAAGCCGGATATTTCCTATGTGGGCAATGCCCTTATCCAGTTTCCGAATGGCGCCGCACCCAACCCCACCGTTTACGTGCCGGTCATAAACTGGAAAGGCTATATGTATGCCCTGGACTTAAATGATTATCGCCTTTACCCGGTAAGAATTTACCGGAAAAACCGTTGAAAAACAAGCTGCTAATAGCTCCCGAATAAGCAAATCCCAGCCCGGACCCCAAGGAGAAATAAGTTATGAATATTTATAGTTATAATTGGTGGGAAGTACTTATCTTTTTGATAATTTTAGAACTGGCAGGCGCCCTGACGGCTTACCTGTTGATGCAGGTTTGGGCGGGCCGGTATTTTAAAGGCGGCTGGCGCAAAAAGAAAAGCGTTTCTACTTCCGGCAGAAAACGCCGTGAATAATTTGGCAAGGCAACGAGCCAGAAGTTAAATTTCTAAATGAAGCATTTAGGCTCCGGTTTAAGCCGGATTGGGACCGGTTTCCCATTTTTACCCGGCACCGTAAAGTGGCTATTGTTTTCTATTTTTCCAACCTTTTCATTTTATCTTCTTAATATTTCAGGTTATGCGCAGAAGAAGTTTTGTACAATCAGTGTTGCTGGGAGCAGCAGGAATTGGTTTAACGCCCAGCCTATTAGCCGCTCCCCAAAAGAAAGCGCTGGGGGTGCAACTCTGGAATATCCGGGAATATTTGAAAAAAGACCTGACTGGTTCGCTGGCCAAACTCGCTAAATTGGGCTATACCCAATTAGAGGTTTTTGGCTATGATGGCACCTATTGGGGCAAACGCCCCGCTGAATTCAGTAAGATTTGCACGGATTTGGGATTAACCATTATCAGTGCCCATTTCGAGACCGGCCGGATTGACAAAGCCAAAGGTACCTTGTGGTACGGGTGGGATAAAGCTGTGGAGGACGCCGCGCTCATGAAAATCCCTTATATGGTTTGTGCCTGGCTTTTTAAAGAAGAGCGCACCAGCCTCGATTTATATAAAGAGTTGGCCGATAAGCTAAACAAATCCGGTGAAGCCTGCGCCAAAGCAAAAATCCAATTGGGGTATCACAGTCATAATTTTGAATTTCCGCTTATGGATGGCATCGTCCCCTACGATTTACTCTTACAAAGTACAGATAAGGATTTGGTAAAAATGGAAGCCGACCTTTTCTGGTTTACCAAAGCCGGAATTGACCCAGTGGCCTATTTTAAAAAATATCCCGGCCGTTTCCCGTTATGGCACGTGAAAGATATGGAGCGGGGTTCCGAACAATTTGCCGAAGTGGGTCATGGCGTTATCAACTTTGATCGGATATTTGCGGCACGCCAGGAGGCCGGACTTAAATATTGGTTCGTAGAGCAAGACCAAACGAGCCGGGAACCTTATGAAAGCCTGGCCATGAGCCGGGATTATATTTTAAAAAAGAATTATTAATTTAATTCCGCTACAAGAGTCTTGCAGCGGAAAACCAGTTTGGTTTTCGTTCCGCCCATTTTTCTGAATAATATTAACTTTCTCAAATCTGATAGGCAAGCTTTGCCCCGTTGTCCTTCCCTGCTGTACAGGCAAAACAACTTTCTGTTTACCTAGTCTTGGCCCAATTTCATTTGGGGTTATGATGAAAAATATTACTACCAGCTCTTGAGGAATATTTTTTCTTGCGAGGTTGTCCAGCCATTTACCTGAAAAAACAAAAGACTTCTTTTAAACCAGATGGAATATTAATCCGGACCAAAGAAAAAACCTCGCTTTATACTGATTAAGTAAAAAGAGTTAATTAATAAAAGCCTTTATTTCCCTGAACTTTATAATTACAGTCCGGTATAATATAAAACCTTGTCAATGCCAAAAAGGCAAAACACCGGGGCCTTATAAATGGATGGCTGGTATACAGCTGTTGGTAAAACAGATCGTAAGAACTACCGGCAGACTGCTTTGGCAAGCCAGCTTGGGTTGCAAAATGGAAAAAGTGTTTTTAATTTAAATCCCGCAAACCTTTAAGTGCATTTTCTAAATGTCGAATAAAATAATTTAAATCTTTTTACACCATGAAAAAAACAGGCTTTGTATTACTCATCGCCTTGCTTTCGGCTGTTTTAGCCATCGCGGGCTACCGGTTACTGGATAACCGGCAAGAAAAAAGATATTATACCGAAGAAGCGTCAAATATTCGTTTTGTAAATAATAAAACCAACCCTAATGGCACTGTCGCTACGCCCGATTTTGTGCGGTCAGCAGCTTTGGTTTCCCCAGCGGTGGTGCATATAAAAACCAGTTACGCCAACGGTAGTACTGGCGCCAGAAACCCCCTGGAAGATTTTTTTGGCAGTCCCCAATCCTCCGGACCAATCCAGGCTTCGGGTTCTGGGGTGCTCATTGCCCCGGATGGCTATATTGTAACGAATAACCACGTAATCGAAAACGCTTCCGAAGTAGAAGTAATTCTGCCCGATAAGCGTTCTTTTAAAGCTAAATTGGTTGGCCGGGACCCCAGCACCGATTTAGCGCTGGTAAAGGTAGAAGGCAAAAACCTGCCTATCGTAACCTTAGGCAATTCCGATGAGGTACAAGTGGGCGAATGGGTGTTGGCAGTTGGCTATCCTTTATCTTTAAACTCTACTGTAACGGCTGGCATTGTGAGTGCCAAAGGCCGCAGCATTGGCATCCTGGATCAGCCCAGCCGGGAAAATTACGGTAAGGGAAGTCAGGTTCCGGCTGGCTCCGCCATTGAGTCCTTTATCCAGACGGATGCAGCCATTAACCCGGGCAACAGTGGCGGGGCACTGGTAAATATTTCGGGCCAACTCATTGGTATCAATGCCGCTATCGCTTCCCAAACCGGTAGTTATGCCGGCTATGGATTTGCGATACCCATAAACCTGGTGAAAAAGATTGTAAGCGATTTTAGAAAGTACGGCGAAGTAAGACGCGGCTACCTGGGCGTTAGCTTTCCGGCGCCCATTGTAGAAGACCAGATTTTAAAGGAACAAGGGATAATTCCAGCTTCGGTAAAAGGGGTATATATCACCGGGGTACTGCCCGGCAGCGGTGCGGCTACCGCTGGCTTAAAAGCAGGCGATATAATTCAAAGCATAAATGGGGTACCCGTTACCTCGTCGGCCGAGTTTTCGGAACGGATTGCCCGGCAGCAGCCGGGCGATAAAGTAGCCCTGACTTACCTCCGCGGCAAAAAAACCGGGAACGTAAATGTTACCTTACAAGGCGAGGAAGCTACCAAAGTAGCCAACAACAGCAATTCCGTTGGCAAAGGGTCACATAGCAAACTCGGAGCTGCTTTTGCACCGTTGCCATCCGAAATAAAACAGCGTTATCGGCTCAGATCGGGCGTAGTGGTAACGGAATTAGTAAAAGACGGATTTTTTGATTTAGCCGGCGTGCCCTTGGGCACCATTATTACCAGCGTTAATGGCCGCCCGGTAAATACCCCCCAGGACCTGGACAAGGCTATCGAATCAACTAGTACCCGAATGGTCCGCATCGATGGCATGACGCCGGACGGCACTGGTTTTGTGCTTAATTTCCCGCTTGGCGCTTAACCTGAATATTTTAATGAAAAGCAATCCAGAAGGGTCTTTCTCTAATACCAGAGAAGGCCCTTCTGGGTTTTATTGCTTACCATAACCTATTTAGGATTAATATATTATAGCAATTGTACAAAGCGAAGTTAAGCGCTTGATTAAGGGACAGGTTCAAAATTAAATAATAAAGCGTTACAGCTTAACATCGGACACAACTTGATAAACAGTCACGGAAATTTGGCAGAAAATCAAAAAAGCGAGAATATTTAGCAGTACGATATCTTACTTCTGAGCTAAAATTATGAGATAAAAGCTATTATAGTCTTTAGAAAAGGAAGAGGAAAAAGATTTCTATTCGGCAACCAGGCTACGGCCTAATGGCCGAATAGAATATTTCTTGGGAAATTAAATAAAAGAAGATGATAATGGTTAAACAGATGGAATCTGAACCAGATAGTTAAAATAAATAAATACCCAGCGCAATCAGAACCAGAAAAATGACGGTAACCACAAGGTAGGTTAAAAACCTGGACTTGGAATGTGATTCTCTTTGCATAAAAATTAAAGCTTTATTCCTGCTATCTTTTTAGTTTATTTTGGCGCCGCCCCTAATACATGCCCGCAAAAGTATAAAGTAAGTAGAGCGCGCATAATGGACTGCCAGTTTAATGCTTAACGTAAGTTTAACAAAATAAGCTAAAAAATTAGAATAAAACTCTAAAATCAGCTTTAATGGCTGGCATTTTTCTGAATAAAGCTTTTGCCGCTGTTGGTTAAAATATAAGCCGTGTTACCCGGCGCCGCATTAATATAAATCAGGTTTTGTTTTAACGCATAAGCCATCAATTCGCCAAACTCTTCTATTTTAATTTTCTCAGTTAACTGGCTTCGCAAAGCCTGGTTGTTGTGCGGCGAGGGCTCGGTTTGTAAATGCGATAAAAGAACGCAGGTAAGGTCGAGATAATTTTCTGGTAATTTCATAATAGTAGAATTTTAAGTAAACTTTATAGGTAAGGTTTCCCAAACTTTAGCTTTAAAGAGAATAAAAAGGGCTTATCGCTACATAAGCTTAACTTAAAATTCCAGGTTAAGGCGCTAAAACCATGTCGCCGGGAAAACATTTTACCATCGAAAAACCAGTATACTAGCCGCGACAGTTCGCTAATTTAGTGAAATTTACCTGAAAATGGTTAATTTTATTCTACTTTAACCGGACGGACCGCGGTCAGCCTGGGTATCATATGAAAAACAGGAAGCAGACATTCCGGTAAAAAACGGGCAGAAACGCAAATGGATTTATCTGTTTAAACTTGGGTAAAAGGCTACTGAAGCGGATTAACAGAGGAAAATTCCGGTTGGTGAGTTTACCGGAGACAAGATAAAAATTTAGTAATTGAGGTTCAGGCGTATTTCAAGCCCTGCATGGGCGGGTGCACAAATATCTTTACAATCAACGCTCTGCTGCGGGAAGCCGGGTTATAAGAAGCCGGGAAAGCTTCGATTTCGGCGGTGGCTTTCTGCAAATACTTAATGGCATGCCGGGTAGCCAACTACATTTGTAGGGAGCTATCCCGGAACCTTAACTCATTTATTAAATGCAAAGCTTCTAAACATCTACTTTTTATGTTTACCACCGGTTTTGAACTTTCTTCCTGTTCACATTCCAAGCTATCCTTTATGGTTCTTAAATTTGCAAATATGTAAATATTTATAACAACACTTTCCGGTTTTGCTTTAAACCCTTTAAAATGAATTACAGCTTTTCTCGCCTATTAAGCAGGTAATTAGTAAAATTGCTCAAATCTAATTTGTGGTTAACTTTAAAGTTAAAAGTTTTTTTACTTTCCCAGGTATTAAGGTTTTTCTCTAATCACCCTTGCTGTCCGGCTGTCTTAAAATATCCGCCATCCATTTAATTAAACCTGCTTCCAGAATGCTGTTCCCGGAAAGAAAAGTGCGTAGCTGCTATAAACTGCTTTCCAACATAATTTTTTTGTTGTTTAACCTTAATCCAGAGAATTGATTATACAAACTAAAACTTTGAATATTATCCTTGATAAATAAGTCTTCTGGTATTGTCTTTTAAAAATATTATAGCAAATAGGGAGGGCAAGAAATAAATTTCAATGGTTTGTTGCAAAATTATATCATGTTATTAAAATAGATATTTTAACTGATTGTGTAATACCAGAAAAGCACTGCTTACTTATATTTATTAAAAAATACCCGATTACTCTAACTGAAAAACCGTCCTCAAAGGCACGAATTGGCTATATAAAAGATAAACAATAGGATTATAGCCTGGGAGAAGGGGTTTAAATGCCTAAAATCTTTAAATAGTATGATTAAAATCAGCCTTCTTTAACGGTTGATTAATTACTTTTGTTAAAAGCACGACTTATTGAAAACAAGCGTTACCATATTGCTTCTGGGTGTCATGCTGATACAAATCCTCAGCCGGGCATTTATCGTGCTGGAGTACCAGATAAATAAAGAATATATTGCCGCGGTTTTATGCGTAAACAAAAGTAAGCCGCAGTTAAAATGCGAAGGCTCTTGTTACCTGCAGAAAAATTTAAAAAAAGCGGAACAACCCGAAAACCAATCGGCGGAGAAAACCTTTAAAGCCGACCTTACGCTTTTTGTCCAGGCCTGTTTCACCTGCAACTTTACGCTATTTACGGAGGTTATTACCCGCTTTTCCCGGTATTTGATGGCGCCTACCGCCAATTACCTATGGCTGGTTTTCCACCCACCCCTCCTACAGTCAAACTAATGATTTCTGCGGCTTTCTTTTCCGATAAAAGCGGCCGTTTGTAGCCTACAGAAGGCTATTGGGGACTACCCGGTTGTTATTTACTGTAAATATTCTTTCATGAAAAAAATTATGATGAGCATCATGGGCATGATGATGCTTGCTACTTTTACGTATGCCCAAATTCCGGTTAAAGGCCAGGTAATGGATGCTTTAACCAAAGAAGCGCTGGTTGGCGTAAGCTTACGATTGGCCCAGACCGCGCAGGGCACCCTCTCAACCGCCAATGGCGCCTTTGCTTTTAACGCGCAGTCGCTGGATGATTCGCTCACCGTTTCCTATATAGGTTACGTTACCCGGAAAATACCGCTTAGGAGCCATTCCCTGCAAATTCAGCTTCACCCTTCGGCCAGCCAGCTAAACCAGGTAGTCGTTTCGGCCAGCCGCGAGGTGCAGGTTCGCACCGAAACGCCAATTGCCATTAGTACCATCAGTAAACAGGTACTAAACGAAACCAAAGCCGTTTCGCTGGATCAGGTGCTGAATAAGGTTAGCGGGGTATATATGGTGAACCTGGGCAACGAACAGCACACCATGGCTATCCGGCAACCCATTGGCTACCGGAGCCTCTTTCTTTACCTGGAAGATGGCATACCTATCCGGGCCAGCGGCGACTTTAACCACAATGCCCTGATTGAAATAAATATGGGCGCCCTCAAAACCATGGAAATTATCCGGGGGCCGGCCTCTTCGTTGTACGGCAGCGAAGCCATCGGCGGAGCCATCAATTTTATCACGCAGCCGCCTTCCCAAATATTAACCGCTAAATGGCAGGTAGAAACGAGTAACCAGGGCTATAAACGGACTGATTTTGGGGTATCGAACACCTTTGGCAAATTAGGAATTTATGCCGGCGGTTATTACGCCGCCCAACGCCACGGCATAATAAGCCACAGCGATTTCAACAAAATGGCTTTAACCCTGCGGGGCGATTATACCATCAGTGACAAAACCAAATTATTCACCTCAGCCAGCTTAATCGACTACCACACCGACCAAACTGGCGGCCTCGACAGCACCAAATTTTTCCAAAAAAAGTACGAAAGCCTGCAAACCTTTACGTACCGCAAAGTGAAAGCCCTGCGGGTCCGGAGTACGCTCGACCACCAATGGAATGCCGCGAACAGCACCACCGCCAACTTGTTTTTCCGGCGGAATGCCATCAGCCAGAATCCTTTTTACGCAATTAAAAATATTGCTGGTAATGCTTTAAAAGCAAGCGGCGAAATTAATACGGATGCCTTTCATAGCTACGGGCTGATTGTACAGCATAAAAAGAAGTTTAATTTCCTGGATGCGCGGTTGATCGGCGGCCTGAGTATCGACCACAGCCCGGCCACTTACCAAGCCTTCCTGATTAACATAGACCGGAATAAAGCCGGCGTTTACACAGGCTATATGCCCACCGACTCGCTGCTGACCCATTACGGCGTAACCTTGCTGAACACAGCGGCCTATGGCCAGCTGGAATTATCGCCGTTCCAGAAATTTAAGGCGGTAGCTGCCCTGCGTTACGATCGATTGGGATACGATTTTGATAACAATTTAGCCCCCAACGCCTTTACCGGCGCCCCGGATGAGCAGAATCATTTCACCAGCCTGTCGCCCAAACTGGGCTTTACTTATTTCTTTAATTCCAACCTGGGATCCTATGCTAATTACAGCGTGGGTTTTGCGCCGCCTCAAATTACCGAGTTGTACCGGGGAGTAAAAGTACCCACGCTTAAACCGGCCACATACGCCAATTACGAAGCCGGCGGCTGGTTTAGCTTTTTTCAGCAAAAAGGCTACCTCGACCTGAGTATTTACCAGCTAAACGGCGTAAACGAAATTATTTCGGTGCGCTTATCCGATGGATCTTACCAGAACCAGAACGCCGGCAAAACAAAACACAAGGGCGTGGAATATACCCTCAAATATTCTCCCCTCGAAAGCATTGGCCTTAGAATAAGTGGTACGAACGCCCGCCATGTATTTACCGATTACACCGAACGGGGTAATAATTTTTCAGATAACGAAATGGCCACCGCCCCGCGGTTTATCTCTAATTCGGAAGTTACCTTTAAGCCTTCTATTTTACCGGGGCTTCGCTTGGGGCTGGAGTGGCAGCACCTGGGTAAATATTACATGGATGCCGCCAATACCGAATTTTACGCCGGTTATAATTTATTTAATTTCCGGACCGGTTATGAGATAAAAGGTTTTGAAGTTTGGCTGAATGCGATTAACCTAACCGATAAACTGTATGCCACTACCGTAGATAAATTTTCTTACGGCAAGAGCTATCGACAGGGCATCCCCCGTACTTTTAATGTCGGAATTGCCTATAATTTTTCGACCAAAGCGCCGCAAGGAGGCCCCGGTACAAAATAAAATTGGCATCCTTCTACAAAACCCAACATCAACATGAAATATACCCTAACCTTATATTCTTTCGTCTGGCTGATATTCTTAACCAGCAGCTGCCAGCGCCCGCTAAAACAACAGGAAGCACCGGCG
>JAQBNV010000476.1 GCA_028288395.1 Adhaeribacter sp.
TCGATTTTTCGGATAAAAAAGCACATGACGATTTGTTTTTTGCTAGCGGTGATATTCATATTCCAAAGGGTAAACCTGTGTTGTTCCGGATTCGCTCAAGAGATGTCACCCATGATGTTTACCAACCAAATTTTCGGATACAGATGCATGCTGTTCCCGGAATGCCTACAAAGTTTTGGTTTGTGCCGACAAAAACCACGGCCGAAATGGCTGCTGAAACTGGTAAGCCAGACTTTAAATACGAAATTGTATGTAATCAGATTTGTGGCCGGGGCCACTTTGCCATGCGAGCTACTTTAGTGGTGGATGAACCAGAGGATTATGAAAAATGGTTAGCCGAACAGAAAAGTTTTGCGGAACAAAATCCGGATCTCTTAGCTAAAGCACAGGGCCAGAATGCACCCGTGATTTCGGCCAAACAAGAAGCTAAAGTTGTAGAAGAATAAGCAGCATTTATATTAATAATAACCAATATTATGGCAAGTACAGATATATCCTTACATAAGGATGTGCACCACGATCATGATGCACACGATGAGCATGATCACCACGATCAACATTTCATTTTTAAATATATTTTCAGCCAGGATCATAAAGTTATTGCGAAGCAATTCCTGATAACCGGTATTATCTGGGCGTTTATTGGTGGTGCTTTATCCAGTATATTCCGGTTACAGCTGGGTTGGCCACAAGCCACTATGGAATGGCTGGAACCTGTTTTGGGTAAGTGGATTGAGGGTGGTAAATTAAGCCCCGACTTTTACTTGGGATTGGTAACCATGCACGGTACCATCATGGTATTTTTTGTATTAACAGCGGGTTTGAGCGGTACCTTTAGTAATTTCCTGATACCGCTGCAAATTGGTGCCCGCGACATGGCTTCCGGCTTCCTGAACATGCTTTCTTACTGGTTCTTTTTCTTGTCCAGTATAGTGTTATTCTTTTCTATGTTCCTCGAAACAGGTCCTGCCTCTGCAGGTTGGACTATTTACCCGCCACTTAGTGCGTTGCCGCAGGCCATGCCGGGTTCGGGCGCCGGTATGACAATGTGGATCGTAGCGATGGCTTTATTTATTGTTTCCCAGCTTTTGGGCGGTATAAATTATATTACCACTATCATTAACCTTCGGACGAAAGGTATGTCCATGACAAAATTGCCTTTGACCATCTGGGCATTTTTACTAACGGCTATCCTGGGGGTATTATCTTTCCCGGTATTATTATCCGCTGTGTTGCTCTTGATTTTCGACCGTAGCTTTGGCACCAGTTTTTACCTGTCCGAAATATATGTGGCCGGTGAAGCCCTCGCCAATGTAGGCGGTAGCCCGATTCTGTTCCAGCATTTATTCTGGTTCTTAGGTCATCCGGAAGTTTACATCGTAATTTTACCCGGTTTTGGTATAGTTTCGGAAATTATTGCGACCAACGCCCGCAAGCCTATATTCGGTTACCGGGCCATGATTGGTTCTCTGTTAGGTATTTCTTTGCTTTCCTTTGTGGTATGGGCCCACCACATGTTCGTATCGGGTATGAATCCGTTCCTAGGTTCGGTGTTTATGTTCCTGACGCTGATTATTGCGGTGCCGTCGGCGGTTAAAGTGTTTAACTGGATTGCTACTTTATGGCGCGGAAATATTGTGTTTACCGTTCCCATGTTGTTCTCCATTGGATTTGTTTCCTTATTTATTTCGGGAGGATTAACCGGTATTATTCTGGGAAATTCTGCCTTGGATATTCAGGTGCATAATACCTATTTCGTAGTAGCACACTTTCACTTGGTAATGGGTTCTTCGGCGTTCTTCGGTATGTTTGCGGGGGTTTACCATTGGTACCCAAAAATGTTTGGCCGCATGATGGACGAGAAACTGGGTTACGTTCACTTCTGGTTGACCTTTATTGGGGTGTACATGGTGTTTATGCCGATGCACTACGTAGGTATTGCCGGTTTCCCACGCCGCTATTATTCATGGACCAGTTTCGATTTATTCTCAAGTTTTGCGAATATAAATATGTACATCAGTTTAGCCGCTATCATAGCTTGGCTGGCGCAGTTTATATTCCTGTTTAACTTTGTATACAGTATGTTCCGGGGCAGAAAAGCTACGGCTAATCCATGGCGTTCAAATACCCTGGAATGGACTACCCCCGTAAATCCGGGACATGGCAACTGGCCAGGACCGATTCCGGCAGTTTACCGTTGGCCTTACGACTATAGCAAACCGGGGGCAGAAGATGATTTTATTCCACAAAATGTTCCTTTCTCACAAACGCAGTCATCAAACCTGCCGCATGACAAGGAGTAAGTAAATTAAAATTGATGACAGGTAAATCTTTTAGTTCTAAAAGATTTAGAAATATTGGGGTTTTAACTATTGCTTCAGTATATTTTTTAATCTTGGTAGGGGGAATCGTACGCAGTACGGGCTCCGGCATGGGATGTCCGGATTGGCCTAGGTGCTTTGGTACCTGGATTCCTCCTACCAGTATTAACCAATTACCGGATAATTATCTGGAGGTTTATCGCGATAAAAGAATACAGAAGAACCAGAAGGTAGCCGGTTACCTGGAAAAAATGGGTTTTGCCGAAGTTGCTACTCAATTGTTACAGCACCCAACGGCTTATATCGAAACTGAATTCAATGTTAAGAAAACCTGGATAGAATATGTAAACCGGGTGATTGGTGTCTTAACCGGTATATTCATTATCCTGACCCTGTTTTATTCCTTTGCTTATTTCCGGCACGATAAGGCTATCGTTTACTTATCGGTATTATCTCTTCTCCTGGTTATATTTCAGGGCTGGCTGGGCTCGCTGGTTGTTTCTACCAACCTGCTGCCGGTAATGATAACAATTCACATGGCATTGGCACTGTTAATGGTTGCTATTCTCATTTATGCCATTGCCAGGTCCCAGTTTATCATATTGCAGAAGCGTCTGTTCTCATTTTCCTGGTTGATTTATTTATTAATCTGGCTAAGCGTGATTTTAACCTTTGGTCAGACTTTGCTGGGCACCCAGGTGCGGGAGATGATCGACCAGATAGCCTTTGATTTAAATTACCTGAACCGGGAACGATGGATAAGCCAGTTAGATATGTCTTTTTATGTTCACCGTTCCTTTTCCAGTGTAGTTCTATTAGTCAACCTTTACCTGGCTTACCTATTATTCCGGCTAAAAGATGGTTTAATTAACCGGCTTCTTCTAACTTTGTTCGGATTACTGGGATTAGAGATATTATTTGGAGTATGGATGGTCGAATGGGCCATTCCGGCCTTCTTACAACCTTTACACCTGGTAACTGCTACCCTTATTTTTGGCGTGCAATTTTATATATTAATAATTTATCAATATGCTACCCGTTCAAAAGGAGTAGCCCGAATAATTGCGTGAGATGATTGCAGAAGAGATAGAAAACAATTTAACCGGAAATTTTGCTTTAACCAGTAAAGTAAAATATTATTTTCAGTTGTTAAAGTTTCGGCTTTCCCTTACCGTGGCTTTTTCCAGCGCCATTGGGTATATGCTCGGCAACCGTAACTTTAACTGGTACGAGCCGCTTCTGGTACTATTGGGTGGTTTACTCGTAACGGGTTCGGCTAATATTATCAACCAGATTATTGAAAAGGATTCGGATAAGCTGATGAAGCGGACGAGTAACCGGCCTTTACCTAAAGGAAATGTAACCGTAACGGAGTCAGCCGTATTTTCGATGATTTTAGGACTAAGCGGTCTGGCGCTGCTGGGAATATATTTTAACACCATGGCCGCCGCCTTGTCTCTGATTTCTTTGATTATTTATGGATTCATATACACGCCGCTAAAACGGATATCGCCCATCTGTGTATTAGTAGGAGCAATACCGGGCGGATTGCCTCCCATGATTGGGTATATTGCCGCTACCGGCACTTTCGGCATGGAAGCCGGTATTTTGTTTGGCATCCAGTTTATCTGGCAGTTTCCGCATTTCTGGGCCATTGCCTGGGTGCTGGACGATGATTACAAAAAAGCTGGATTCCGGATGTTACCCATGGAAGGAGGTAAAAATTTGAAAACCGCTATCCAGATAATGATGTATACCTTATTATTGATACCATTAGGCTTGTTACCTTTGCAATTTGGAATGGCTGGGGAAACCTCCGCTATTATTGCGGTTATTTGCGGGGTATTATTTTTAATGCAAACTTTTTACCTCATGCAAACCTGTTCGAAAAAGGCCGCAATGGGTATAATGTTTGGCTCCTTTTTATATTTGCCTATTGTACAAATTGCTTTGGTTTTAGATAAAGTTTAGAAATATGAATGCTACTATAGGACAACAACAAACTTCGTCGGGGGTCCACCCGCTAAAGTTTGTGCTCTGGCTGATGATCATCAGTATTATTATGATGTTCGCCGCTTTTACGAGTGCTTATATTGTCCGGAAAGAAGAAGGCAATTGGCTTGATTTTGATTTGCCGGATAGTTTATTGATAAATACGGGATTGCTGGTTTTAAGCAGTGTATTTATGCAAATGGCTTATTTTTCGGCCCGGAAAGATAATATAAAGCAACTCAAAGCTTATCTGGTGCTTACCCTGGTTTTAGGCACGGCTTTCCTGATTGGGCAATGGGAAGCCTGGGGTACTTTAGTTGACCGTAAAATATTCTTTGGTGGGGTAGATGCTAACCCATCGGGTTCTTTCCTGTATGTATTAACCGGTGTGCACGGTTTTCACTTGATTACGGGTTTAATATTTATATTAATTGTATTAATTTCGAGCTTCCAGTTTAAGATACATTCCAAAAAATTGCTGCGGATAGAACTCTGCACCATTTACTGGCATTTTCTGGGGGGACTTTGGGTTTATCTTTACTTATTTTTAACGCTGAATCATTAAATTACTTCTACCTAAATAAACTATGTCAACAACAACAACCTTGGAGCAGCCAAAAACAGGAACCTGGGATGGTGGCAATGAACCCATGAAGGCATCGTACGGAAAACTTATGATGTGGTTTTTCCTGCTTTCAGATACTTTTACCTTTGGGGCTTTTTTAACTACCTATGGTCTTATTCGCCACCGGCATAATGCTTATACCGGAACGGCCGAAGATTTTACTTTCTCAACTGCCTACTGGCCCATTCCGGAAAAAGTATTTAATGCTTTTCCGGGTTTTCACGGAGTTGATTTACCGCTGGCCTTTGTGGCATTAATGACCATGATTCTGATTCTTTCTTCTGTAACCATGGTATTGGCCGTGGAAGCAGGTCATCGGATTGATAAAAACGATGTGCAAAAATGGTTGTTATGGACAATTTTGTTTGGTAGTACTTTCCTCGCCTGCCAGGCTTGGGAATGGTCTCACTTTATCACCGGCAGTGACCAGGGTATGCTGATGCCGGATGGTACCCGTTTCTTTGGCGCTAACCTCGCGCAAAATGAATACGGCCCGGTTTTATTTGCCGACCTGTTTTTCTTTATAACGGGTTTTCACGGAACGCACGTTTTTAGTGGTATCGTTCTCCTGATAATCATGTTTATTACTACGGTAAATGGCACTTTCCAACGCCGGGGTCACTACGAAATGGTAGAGAAAATTGGTTTATACTGGCACTTTGTAGACTTGGTTTGGGTATTTGTGTTTACCTTCTTTTACCTGGTTTAATAAAATTATGAATTAGAAATAATGAATTAGAGGGTAAGAAAGTTAATCACATCTTTTTGATTAATAATCGAACATCTAATATCAAACACCTAATATCTAATATCGAACAAATAAATAAAGACATATATTATGGCAGCTCATTCGCATAATGCCCACAATGAACAAATAACCGGAGAAATACCGAAACCGCAAACCAAAGGCATATGGCGGGTTTTTATTATTCTTTGCGTTTTAACGGCAGTTGAATTCGCCTTTGCCTTTCTTATGGAGCCCGGAACCCTCCGCAACGTTATTTTTATCATACTTACAATTTTTAAAGCCTTCTTTATCGTAGCGGAATTTATGCACTTAAAGCACGAAACAAAGAGTCTTATCTGGACTATTCTGGTTCCTTGTGCCCTGATTATTTGGCTTATAATTGCCTTAATTACAGAAGGTTCCTTTTATGGCGATTCTGTGTTTAATTACTTCAAATAATTATGTCTCCTAAAAAGGTTCTGTTATTGGGCGTACTTTTAATAGTGCCTTTGCTGGTTTATTTGTTTTTAAAAATATTTGGTACCAATCATTAGACCCTGCGCACCTATATGCCCGTGGTAGAAGATACCGGTGAAGCTATGGTTCGCAACGGCGATACTGTTTTTCATCAGGTGCCGGATTTTAAACTTACCTCGCAAACCGGAAGCAGCGTAACCCAGAGCGACCTGGACGGTAAAATTTACGTGGCTAATTTCTTCTTTGCTTCCTGTACCGATATCTGTAAAGAAATGTCGGCAAATTTGTTGGAAGTGCAGGAAGCATTTGCGCAGGAACCGGCGGTAAAAATTGTGTCTTATTCCGTGGATCCGGAACGTGACTCGGTGGAGGTGCTCCAGGCGTATGCCAAAACTTACGGCGCCGATGCAAATAAATGGCTTTTCCTTACCGGGCCGAAAGAACAAATTTATCACCTGGCCCGGGAGGGATACAAGTTGCCGGCCATGCCAGCCCCGTCCTTAATTCCGGATTTTATTCACAGCGATAAGTTTTTGTTGATTGATGAACAAAAGCACGTGCGGGGAATTTATAACGGAACAGACCCGGACGAAGCAGAGCGGCTGATTACCGAAATTAAAATATTATTGCAGGAAAGAAAAAAGGATGTCAACTGATTTAATTAAAAGCAACGATACGAAATACCTGATCCTGATTGCTGTATTATCGATTGCTGTACCTTTGCTGGTTGCTCTTTTATTATTTGTGCCGCAAACTGGCAAGTTGGGCGATGTAGATGTTACCTTTTTACCAAAACTACATGCGCTGCTTAATTCCTTAACGGCTATTGCGCTAGTGGTGGGTTTCCGGTTTATTAAAAAAGGGAATATCCGGTTCCACCGTTTTTCTATGGTTACCGCTTTTGTGTTGTCTTCTTTCTTTCTGATTTCCTACGTTACGTATCATTACCAGGCTGCTCCTACCAGTTACGGCGGCGAAGGCGTCCTGCGGACTATCTATTATTTTGTCTTAATCAGCCATATTATTTTGGCTGCTCTAATCGTTCCTTTTGTGTTGCTTTCTGTTTATTTTGCCGTAAGTAATCAAATAAAGCGGCACCGCCGGATTTCCCGCTGGACTTTCCCGATGTGGCTTTATGTAGCCGTAACCGGGGTTTTGGTCTATTTTATGATTTCGCCGTATTATACTTAGTGCTATTAAAAAGAGGAGGAGTTTTTAATTATGAGAGGGATTAAATTTTATATATCGCTAATTGCTTTATCGCTGGTGCTTAGTTTTACCAGTACTCCAACCCGGGCCCAATGTGCCATGTGCCGGGCATCGGTAGAGTCTAGCCAAAATGGCGATGAGAAGATGTCTAACCTGGGCCGGGGCTTAAATCGGGGCATCCTTTACCTGATGGCTATTCCTTATATATTGGTAGGTACGGTGGGCTTTTTATATTACCGCAGCAATCGTAAAAAATAATGGGCCATCGCTCAGCTTTAGGAGCAATTTTAAGCTTAAAATGCCCCCGGTGCCGCCAGGGGCAAATGTTTACCCATTCGGCTTTAAACCTGCGTAAGTTCGACGACATGTATGAACATTGCCCGGTTTGCCAGCTCCGCTACGAGGTGGAACTGGGATTTTACTGGGGTGCCATGTACATCAGCTACGCTTTTTCGGTTTTTAATGTATTGTTGGTAGGCGTGGGCCTTTTTTACTTAGCCGGCGATCCGCCATTAATGGTGTATATGGTAGTTATTACTACTGTTACCCTGCTTTTTACCACGGTCATGTTCCGCTATGCCCGCGCCTTGATGTTATATTGGTTTGGCAGCGTTTCGTACGACCCACAATACAACCAGCTTTAAGTTTATTTATTTTATCCGGCAAACCTGTTTTGCATGATTTTTGCCTAATTTCGGGTAAAATACAATTCCTTTGAAACTTCAATACACTTCCTATAAATTTTTAATAACGGCTTTACTTTGCTTTGTGGCGGCAGCCGGATTGAATATTTATGGGTATATTCTGAATCCGAAGCCCAACCAGTACTACCCGGAAGTGGCGGCCAACGTGGAGACGGCTCTGCGGAAGGCCTACCGCGACATGAGCCGGGTAAAGCCCTACCTTACCAGCGATAGCATTAACTTCTACGATCTGCTTCAGAACAAAACGTATTTCCCTACCTATATTTATAAAAATAACCAGGCCGTATTCTGGACCGATCATACCCTGGTTGTAGATTATATACCGCAGGTGGGTCCGGATGAAGTGAAGGTGGCTGAAAATAAGTTCGGGAAATATTTGGTTTCGGGTACCCAGCACAATGGTTATCAGATTCAGGTTTATATTCCGCTGGAGAAGCAATATGGCATTAGCAACCAATACCTGCAGCCCGGCCTGAATAAAGAAATATTCGGCAACCTGAAACTTAAAATTATTCTGGACCGGGAGGGGACCTATCCTAAAATAAACTACAAAGGTAATTATTTGTTTTCGGTGCAGCCGCTGGAAGAGAATAATGCCCGGACCTTCAGCGATTTGGCCATTGCCCTTATTTGCCTGGGCGTTGTTTTACTTGTTTTAGCGCTTATTAATGCGAGCCAAGCCTACCTGCAAGACGACAATCAGGTATGGAGAGGCATTTTCCTGCTTTTCGGCCCCTTGCTGGCCATCCGGTATATTCTGCTTTATTTTAATTTTCCGTTTTCGGTGTGGGAACTGGAGGCCTTTAATCCCCGGCTTTTTGCGGCTTCATTCTGGTCGCCTTCTATCGGCGATTTTTTGCTTAATGCCCTGATGCTATTCCTCTTTGCCTTGCAATTAAACCAGGGTTTTCGCAAAAGAAGAATGAAAGCTTACCTGCAAAAAGTACCGGCGCGTTATTACAATCTGATAAAAATTGGATGTGGCCTGGGTTTCTATTTTATGCTACTCTGGCTTTATTCGATATATTTTACCAGTTTCAGCAACTCCCTGCTGGTAATGGATATTAACCAAAGCCTGCAGTTTTCAGTTTATGAACTATTGCTTTACGCGGCTTTTGTAATATTTACCATTGTTTTTCTGCTTTTGGCCCACCTGCTTATGCAGGTTTTCTATTACCTGCAGGCTACCCAGAAGAACCCGTATATTTTGGGCGGAATAGCGCTGGGCTCTTTCGTATTTTTAATCAGCGGCATTGTCAGTAATAATATTGGATGTTTAATGCTGGGAGTTAGCCTGTTCTTTTACCTGGCCGTTATTTTCAGTCAGTTTAAAAGAAATATTTCAACCAACCCGTTTCAAAACTATTTATTTATTTTCTGGATTATTGGCATCAGTGCTTTAACCGGTAGTTTAGCCATGTACCAACATTACCACCAGCAACTATTAGGACAGAAGCAAAAATTTGCCCGCAACCTGTTGCTCGAAAGAGATATTCAGGGCGAATTAATATTGGAGGATATCAGCCGTTTAATTCAGCGTGACCGGAGTATCCGGAGTAGAATTACCAGTCCTTTCGCCAACAAAGAATTTATTAAACTAAAAATTCAGAAATATTACCTGCGCGATTATCTGAATAAATACGAAAGCAACGTAAAAATTTTCGATGCTGGTAACCAGGCCGCCGACATAGTTGGTAACCGGTATTCGCTTAACGATTACCGACAAAGTTACCTGGGCGATGCGATCAAAACCGAACATCCCGGCCTATACCTGCTTAAATCCG
>JAQBNV010000484.1 GCA_028288395.1 Adhaeribacter sp.
GGTCGGTGGCAGGAACTGCTGGATTGGCTGACCAGTGGCCGGACCGAAGGCGTAGCAGCGCACCCGTTGGTAGTAGGAGATCCCTATTTTTACCGGGGACAAGTGCCCCTGGTGGTTAGCGAATGGGGTGGCTTTGGCTTTCCGGATTATGGCGGGCCGCAAGATGCTGCCGCCAGAACCGAAAGAATTTTGCAGTTTAAAAAGGAACTACGCCTCCGCTCACTGGCAGGCGATGTATACACCCAGGCTACCAATATTGAGGACGAACGGAATGGATTGATTGATTTGCATACAGGCGAATTGAGCGTACCAGCCGGCATACTCAACTCCCGTACCCAACAACCTAATTCGGGAAACTTCTAAAAATTACTGGCACCATAAAAATGGACTTAAAAAAACCAGGTGGGACTTATGTACCCGCCTGGTTTCTTTTTTAAAGTAGGTGCCTTACTTATTATTCTGCTAAGGTATTATTGCTAAACCAATTGTTTATCAAAAGGAAGATTAACAAATATTGGCCTATATAACAGGCAAAGCCCAAATTAAATAACTCAAAATTGGGTTGAGCTTTGTAAATTCTCCAAAGAATTCATCTAGCCAGCCCGCGTTTCATTAATTTAATTCACCTTTTCTACTTCTCTCAGGCCCAGCACTTCTGCCGTATGGGTTCTTATCTCATCCAGCATTTCTGGGTGCTCGGCCAGCGAAATACCGTATGAGGGTATCATCTCGCGCAATTTATCTTGCCACTTTTCTGATTGCAATTGGTTTCCAAAGCAGCGTTGCAGCAGGTTTAACATTATTGAAACGGCCGTCGAAGCACCAGGAGAAGCGCCTAACAAGGCGGCGATCGATCCATCGGCCGCGCTTACTACTTCGGTACCAAACTCCAGTATACCACCCTCGGTAGGATGTTTTTTTATTACCTGAACCCGCTGGCCCGCTACTTCCAATTTCCAATCCTCTATCCGGGCTTGGGGTACAAACTCCCGCAACGAAGCCAGGCGGTCCGAAGATGATTGCCGCACTTCGTGAATCAGATAGCGGGTAAGCGGAATATTTTTAATCCCTGCCATGAGCATGGGCCGCAGGTTATTTGCTTTAATAGAAAGAGGTAAATCCATGAAGGAACCACTTTTTAAAAATTTAGTAGAAAATCCGGCATAAGGACCAAAAAGTAAGGCTTTGTCACCGTTTATTATCCGGGTATCTAAGTGAGGTACCGACATAGGCGGTGAACCGACTGCCGCTTTCCCGTAAACCTTGGCCTGGTGCTGTTCTATTATCGCCGGATTGGTGCAAACCAACCACTGGCCGCTTACCGGAAAACCACCAAAGCCTTTGCCTTCGGGAATATCTGATTTTAACAACAAGGGCAGGGAACCGCCTCCGGCGCCAATAAAAACAAACTTCGCTTTTATTTTTCTTTTATGGCCGGTTGCCAATTCTTTCACTTTTATTTGCCAGCGGCCATCCTCCTGCTGCTTCAATTTGCGTACTTCGTGCCCGAAATGCAGCCCGACCCCGGGTGTTTCCTCTAGGTAGCTAAACATGCACCGGGTGAGGGTTCCAAAATTTACATCGGTGCCAATTTCCATCCGGGTAGCTGCCACTTTCTGAGATCGATCCCGTCCGTTCATTATCAAGGGCATCCATTCCGCCAACTGATCCGGATTATCAGAATATTGCATGCCTTTAAACAGGTGACATTTGGTAAGCGCCTGGTGGCGTTTTTTCAGATAGTTGACATTGTTTTCGCCCCATACAAAACTCATGTGCGGAATACTACGGATAAACGATTCGGGCAATCTTATCCGGCTATGACTAATCAGATAAGACCAGAATTGCCTTGATTCTTCAAACGATTCAGCGATTTTAACTGCCTTAGTTGTTTCTACTGTACCATCGGACTTTTCCGGCGTATAATTTAACTCACAAAAGGCCGAGTGGCCAGTACCGGCATTATTCCAGGCATCGGAACTTTCAGCCGCAGCTACATCCAGCCGCTCAAAAATCTGAATGGTAATATCAGGTTGCAGTTCTTTCAGCATTACGCCCAAGGTGGCACTCATGATGCCCGCTCCGATTAATATTATATCCGGATTTTCATCAAATGAATTATTTATGTTATTCATAATAATTAATTTTTTCAAGATAATAACTTTTCAAAATTACCGGGCTTCTTCGTTTAAAAACATATTTAACCATGCACTGTAAATCCCGGCCATTATTCCCTTTGCTACTCTTTCCAAATGAACAATAAGATTTTCTTAGAACGGATTTTTATAGAACAGGATGAGTTTAATTAAGTTTTTAACCGAATAAGAATTTTTGGTCCTTTCGAAGTGGCAAAATTAATTAGAAACGATGCAAATTTCCGCACTCCTAATATTTTTCAGGGAAAAATAGTGGCACTAACAAGCCGATAAGATTAAATCTGTTGAGCAGAAAGCGGAGGAACTTCCCATGAAAACAGGTATTACTTAAATTGAAAAACCGAAACCACGATCCGGTAAATGAACTACGGTTCTTATTTAGAACTTTCCGTTCTTGCCAGGGCTCTTATCTGTTTTTTACCGGCAGTATATTT
>JAQBNV010000497.1 GCA_028288395.1 Adhaeribacter sp.
AAAAATAAGAATTTAATAATCCTAGCTTTTTTGCTTTAAAGTTATACTATAAATTATTAAAATTATAATTTAATTTTTTTTCAGTGATCGCTTCAAAAGCTTTATGCGTAGCTTGGGTTTTATAAAATCAGGAGGAATCTTTATAATTTATTTGGGTGGGAGGTAAAACCTACCGACGCAGATGGGTAATTACTACTAATTATTAAGATAAATTAACTTTGATTTACCCTTTCTGGTTGGTGCCGCTAGTCTTAGAATTATTAGCGGGTACAGGAAATGATTTTCTGAACCATCTTCTAAAATATATTTTTGCGTAAAAGCAGCTGGGCCTTACCCATAATTTTGATTTTAGTCCGGAAAATAGCGTTTAAATTGGCCACAGCTATAAGGTAATTAATTGGCCGTCCGCTATATTTTAAGTAGCAGAATAGCATGAAGTATAACCTTGTCTTAGCATAAAATTCTGACAAGGAGAGCAATAGCAGCGTACAACCTATAACTTACAACTTATCACCTACTTATACACGCATGAATTACAGAAAATTAGGAAAGACCGGGATAGACGTATCCGAAATTAGTTTAGGTACCTGGCAGGTAGGCGGCAAGTGGGGCGAACCCTTCAGCCACGACAATGCCGACCGGATTTTAAACGCCGCTGTAGATGCTGGCATTAATTTTATTGATACTGCCGATGTGTACGGCGATGGGGAAAGCGAGAAAGCCGTGGGGCGCCTGGTGCGCAGCCGTTCCGAAAAAATTGCCGTGGCTACCAAATGTGGCCGCCGCCTGAGTCCGCACGTAAGCGAATCGTACACGCCAGCTGCGCTGCGCAAGTTCGTGGAAAACAGCCTTGAGAACATGGGCCTCGAAACCCTCGACCTGATTCAGCTGCACTGCGCACCTACTGATGTCTACTACCGTCCCGAAATATTCGAACTGTTCGACCGGTTGAAAGAAGAAGGTAAAATACAGCATTTGGGCGTGAGTGTAGAGAAAGTAGAAGAAGCTTTGAAAGCCATCGAATTCCCGAATGTAACCACGGTGCAGCTAATCTTCAACTTGTTCCGGCAGCGGCCCGCCGGGTTGTTTTTTCAGGAAGCCAAACGCCGCGACATCGGCGTGATTGTGCGCGTGCCCCTGGCCAGCGGTCTGCTTACCGGTAAATTTAAACCCGACACCCATTTTGCCCCGACCGACCACCGTAATTTTAACCGCAACGGCGAAGCATTTGACAAAGGCGAAACTTTTTCGGGACTGGATTATAACGTAGGCCTCGCGGCCGTAGCGGAGCTAAAGAAGCTTTTCCCGGAACAGGAAAACCTAGCGCCCGTGGCCCTGCGCTGGATTCTGCAGTTCGAGGCCGTAAGCTGCATTATACCGGGCGCTTCCAAACCCGAGCACTTAACCTCTAACCTGCAAGCCCTGACTACCCCGGATTTTACCCCCGAACAACTGGCCGGTACGAAGGCGATTTACGAAACCCGGATAAAGCCGCTCGTGCACCAGCTTTGGTAACGGCGGCTAAGCCACCAACTTATTCGGCTTAGTTAACCTGAATTTACTGCCTATACCTAATGTTCAACTGGAATGCTTCGCATGCTGCAGCAGGAAGGGAAATTTACGCTTTTAAGAATGACAGTTGGTTTAAGCCATGTGGTATTAATTTATCTTGCCGGCCGATAGGGGTAGCTTACTTGCACCGAACCCGCTAAAAAAATTCTTAAAAGGGGCGAATTTATTTAGGCGGTATTGCTTGCATATCGCAGCCTTCGCGCCGGATATTGTAAGTCAGGTTTACGATTTGCCAGCCCCGCGGCCCGCGGTACAACTGAAACACATCGGTGCCGCAATGGCTGAATTTGCCGTTGTTGAAGAAAGCGTACCGGCACCAGTACGAAGCCAGGTCGCCGTCTACCTGCACCTGGCCATCCCAGAAACGCTCGTCGAGGGTTTGGGGTGGTTTAGCTGCTAGCTGGGCCCGGAATTGTTTGCCGGATGTTTCGCGGGTTACCGTTTGTCCGGTAGGGTTCTGGCTTAGTACAATAATGCGGAAATTCGGAGCCATCACCGAGCGGGCTTTAGCCGAATCGGCAGCCCGCATGCTGTCGAATAACGTCCGTACTGTGGCCGTAATGGCTTGCGCATCGGCAGCACCCGCTGGGTTTTTGGTTTGGGCAGCCAGGTTGGTAACCAGGAACAGGAAAAGCAGGGAAGAAGAGATTTTTTTCATCCGGGGTCGGTAAGCTAAATTTTAAAGCTAAAACATAAATTTATTCATTTTACCGGAAGGTTGCTTTACCGTAAATAAATTATTTCGCCTCTTCCCACCCTTAACAACATTCTCTAATGGTAGAATTTATTTTAGGCGCATCCTATTGAAATTATTGTATTCCCGTACTGCTTTTACCCCAGTACAGACAGAGCTGCCAAATATCCGGTAAAATATTCTATGCTGACAGGACCAGTCCGGACCTGTAACCTGCCCGGCAGATGAACAGTTTAAAGAGCATAATTATAATTTAGCATGAACCAGCAGCTTATCCAGATATTATTGCCCCTTTACAACGAAGAAAAAGAAGTATTCCCCGAGGCTGTTTTTACCCGCATCCGGGGACAACTGACAGAGCAGTTTGGCGGTATCACGACCTATTCCCGGGCGCCGGCAACGGGTTTGTGGAAAGAGAAGGAAGATAAAACCGTAAAAGATGCCATCATTATTTACGAAGTAATAGCCAAAACCCTGGACCAGGATTGGTGGCGGAACTACAAAGAGCACCTGGAAAAAATATTCCGGCAGGACGAAATATTAATCAGAACCTGGGCAATTCAGGTACTTTAATTGCCCGGGCAGCCATTCGGACGCGGACCTTATTGCCGGTAATTCAACCGGCTATTTTACTTGGCGCATAAATCCGGAATTCGCCGCTGCAGTGCAGCAGACTCATGAGGTATAAGAGGCCATCGTAGTAGCGCTCGCCGGGTTGGTCCGGTATAGCTTCTTGCCAAAGCGCCTGCACAAAGTCTTTGGCCGGCGGATGCGTGGCGGCCAGGCTGGCGACCGCGTTGGTGGCTACCAGGCCTGTATTATGACTATTTCCTATCTTTTTTCCGTCTACGGTATACACATTGCCATAATTTGCGATTCCCTGGGAGGCAAAAAATGCCTGGATGCGGTTGCTTAAAGCTTGCTGACGGGTATCTTTCTGCCACCAGGCCCAGTCGACGCTCCAGTTCATGGCGGTGCGCCAGGAGTCGTAGGCAAAGTAGTGGGCATTAGGGTTAAAAGACACCTTAACCGGTTTGCCGTCGAAGTCAGCGTAATCGGCGGCTAAGCCGGTTTGCGGGTGCGTGGCTTTAACGAAATAATTACGGCTGGTATCGGCGGCCGCGGCCCAGAAGGTCCGGTCGTTGGCGGGACCCCAGCGCGCCCATAGTTCGTAAAAAGCCGGCAAGTGGTAAGAGGGATCCGAAAAATTGCGTCCGTTGCCCTGCGGTACAAACAAAATCATTTTTCGTTCTTCGTTTACCATGCTGCCTATGGTTTGGGTGCCCGATTTGGTCGGGACCGTTTTTAACGGCTGGTGACGCATGGTCGTCAGAATTTTATTTGCCCAGGTTTGATAATCATATATACCAGTACCATTGCCCCACCGGCCCGCGGCAAAATAAAGCGCCGTCACAAAATATTCTTCTCCGTCGGGCGCCGGGGATTCGGAATTGGGCGTACCGTCTCGTTTTAAGGACCAGGCAAAATAGCCCGCCGCCGGGTGCGCCGGTTTTTGGATGTACATGTGGGTGAGGGCATAATTCCAGAGGGCATCAAACTCCGTTTTTTTATTTAGCTGTACCGCTATCATCATGCCGTAAGACATGCCTTCACTGCGAATATCGTTGTGGTACACATCGCAGATGTAGGCTTTCGGCCCCTGCTGGTTCTTGCCGGCCGGGAAATAAATGGCCTGGCTCGCCGAATCGCCGTGGAACAACTGCTGGAAAGCGGCGGCTACTTTGGCTGTGATCTCCGGCCCGGTATGGCCAGCCTCCCGAAATAAATTGCGGTATTTTTTAGTTGCAAAAGCCCCCTGGCCATCGGCTGTGGGGGGCGAGACGGTTGAACCGGAATTCTGGCCCGCACAAGCGCCCAGCAATAACCATCCGCCGAAAAAAGCTAAGCCGAGAACCCGGCCACGAACAGCAGCAAAATAAAGAAAGACGTGATGCATATTTAGCGGGTAAAATAAAACTGGGATATTTTGTCTTAAAGATGACAGAAATAAAATTAAATAATATAAAACACCTGCGAAGGTCTGCCTTCCTTAAAGCTTCGGGGTCACCGGCCGTAATAATAATTACTTTTTAAGGTATACGAAATAATCTATTGGCATAACTCCCGCAGTTTGTTATCCGCTTTTACGCGGAAGTTAAAAGCCGCTGGTGGAAAGCTTTCACCTTTATAAACCGGCCGGTGAATATTGGCATTGCATCACCGGTTTCCAGGCGCGGCTTCCCGGGTTAATTCATTTTCCATCAGAACAGTAGCCAACGGTATATGGGTTAAGTAAATATTTTTCCTTCCGGGGTTCATCTCCTGTTATCCAGGGCAACTTATTTAAAACAATAACGAAAAAGAATATTGGGCTACACTTACATAATCCGGCCGGAATAAAAATATCGTTACCAGGTTTTAAATTAATCAAATGAAGAACAAGGCGCTTTTTGATAAAACCGTTAAGATATTGGTAAACGCTTATCTTAATAATTCGTTGGTACACGGCAATTGCCACGCCTGTGCGGTCGGTAATATGGTAGCGGCCCACCTGGGTATCCAATACGACGAGGATTTAAAATGGATTGGCCGACCGGTGGGCTGGTCGCAGGTGTTTGTTACTTTAAGCTATAAAATTGCCCAGGTAAAGCGGCCCTGGGCCTATACCGGCGAAGCCAAAATTCAGATAGATGCTACCGGTTATACGTGGCAGGAACTGGCCCGCCTGGAATATGCCTTCGAACGGGCACCCTGGGGCAAGACGAAAGAAGAACGGATGTTTAACGGTTTGATGGCCTTGGTAGAAGTGCTGAGCCAGCTCCACGAAATGGATGAGAAAACAAAAATGGCGACGAAAGCCCTGTTTCTAAAAGAATAAAATGCTTACCGTAAAACTTGGCCAAATATTGAATAAGTTGGTTTTTTAGGGCGGACAAACGGTAATAATCTTACCAGGCCAAACCTAATGGCGCTAGCGGTCACTGCCACGCCCCGGATGAATATCTTTCGCCCATTTTTTCTAACTACCTAAAGACCGGCAACGTTCAGGCGCTTTTCCGGGTATCACTACCTGAAAACGTTGGGACCTACCTGTATGATTATAAAAGAAAAAACTACCTGGTTCCGGATGTTGTTTGTCTGGCATGGTTCTGTACTGCCGGAAATATTACCCCGGTTAGTGGCGCTGTTAGTGCTTTCGGGACTAATTGTTTATTTCCGGGGACAGCTTTTTGCGTACAAAATATCGTTAAATCCGGCGCCTTTTACCCTGATTGGCATTGCGCTGGCTATTTTTTTAGGTTTTCGGAACAATGCCAGTTACGATCGTTTCTGGGAAGGCCGCAAACTCTGGGGTGCCTTACTCATTGATACGCGGTCGCTGACCCGCCAGGCCTTAACCATGAGCGGCCTACCCGCCGATTCCGGGCGCGTAATTTATTTCAC
>JAQBNV010000506.1 GCA_028288395.1 Adhaeribacter sp.
CCCTGGATTAGTGTGCGCGAAGACCAGGTTATCAATCCGAAAGGCGGCCGGGGCATTTACGGGGTCGTACACATGAAAAACAAAGCCATTGGCATTATTCCTATCGATGCCGAAGGCAATACGTACCTGATCGGACAATACCGTTATGCTTTAAATGAATATTCCTGGGAAATACCGATGGGCGGCGGTTTAATAGAAAGGGATGTGCTGGAATCGGCGAAGCGGGAGTTGAAAGAAGAAACCGGTTTTACGGCTCACCGCTGGACCAATATTGCCCGCCTGCACACTTCTAACTCCGTTACCGACGAAGAAGGCTTTGTTTTCCTGGCCGAAGACCTGGTGGCCGGCGAAACTGAATTTGAAGAAACCGAAGATCTGAAAATAAAAAAGCTTCCTTTTGCCGAGGCTGTTCAATTGGTAATGGCCGGCCAGATCACCGATTGCATCAGTGTAGCGGGTATTTTAAAAGCCCATAAAATATTATCCGAACGGGCTACCGGAGCCAGCAAAAGGTAATAGCCGGAATTTTTAGGGCTTACCTGTGGTTTTACCTACAATATTTCTAATTTTGAGAGTGATGAAATTTGTAGCTTCGATATTCCGGAAAATTTATATGGGCTGGTGCTTGGTTTCTTTCCTGCTGCCTTTTTTCCTGTTTTATCCGCTTTTCCTGTTTTTCACCACGCGCCCAGCCTGGTATAAACATGCGCATTCCCTCAACCGGCTCTGGGCGGGTTTGCAGTTGCGGCTATACGGCTTGCCCCTTACCATCGAAGGTCGCGAACATTTAAATCCCCGTACCACCTATATTTTCACGCCCAACCATAGTTCTTACATCGATATTCCGTTACTGCTGCAAACCATTCCGGGTTTTTTAAATTTTGTGGGCAAGGAGGGCCTGGCCAAAGTACCACTGTGGGGGGCCATTTATAAAAAATTATATATTACCGTCGATCGGCGCAACGCCGTGAGCAGCGCCCGGTCATATATCCGTTCGAAAAAAACTTTAGCCGAAGGCCGGAGTATTGTTATTTTTCCGGAAGGCACCATCGCCGAAACGGCCGGCGCAAAAATGTTGCCCTTTAAAGAGGGGCCTTTTAAATTAGCCATCGAAACCCAATTGCCGCTGGTGCCCGTTACCATGCCGTTTAATCACATTTTTTTACCTGATGTAGAAGGTAAATTTATTGTACGCTGGCATCCGCTTAAAATGATTATTCACGAACCCATTCCGACCGTGGGGCTGACCCTGGCCGATTTACCAGTCCTGAAAAACAAAGCTTTTACCATTATCCAGAACGCATTAACCAAACACGAACATGAACATCGATATACTAACCATCCGGAAATTAGCACACTTAGCCCGTCTGGAATTTGATGCTGCCCAAGAGCAGGAAATGCGGCAGGACCTGAACAAAATTCTGGACTGGATGGACAAACTGCGCGAACTCGATACCTCGGCGGTGGAACCTTTAACCCACATGTCGGAAGAAGTAAACGTGCTGCGCGAAGATATTGCTTTTAATGCCGTTACCCACGAAGAAGGCCTGTATAATGCCCCCAAAAAAGATTCCGATTATTTCAGGGTACCCAAAGTACTCGATTAATTTCCCGGAATAATATTAACCAGCTTAGATGAGAATTTCTCTTTTTAATGACGCCATGCGCAAGGATACCCGGTATCCTTTTCTTTTTTTAGTATTTACCACCCTCGTAGCCCTGGCCACCGCTGTGTATTATTATTTTACCGGCGACGATCTGGTAGTGCCCTGGGAAATGGTTACCGAAGCCCAGGCTGTTAATTTGCCAGTCGACCGGATTAATGTGTTGCTGGAAGAGATACCGGTGCAGCTAAAAGGGTTTATTATTACCGAGCATTTTGAAGCCGGGCGGCCGCGGCCCAATATTTTTGCTGCCCGGCTTTTTCTGGGCATTCTTACCATCAGCCTGATTTATTTTCTGGCGCTTATCAGCACTTTCCGGCAGCTTGCCTTTTTTGCCGCCATTGGGTTGCTCATGCTTTTTTTAGCCACCTTTAATTTCGATTTATTAGGCATCTTCGGCAGCCAGAAGCAATATTTATTAATCTCTATTTTAACCCTCCTGGGGGGCACTACCTTTTTGCTACAGGCTTTTGTTACCCGTCTATCTTTTAACGGCCGCTTAATCCTGTTCACCTTATTGGTCAGCATTATCGGTATTTTTCTGTACGGAACTTCTCCCCTTACCGATAACCAGGTAACCCTGCACTTATTGCATTACAGTTCGGTGGGTTGCTTAGTAGCCGCGCTGCTGTTTATTTTCTGGGTTTCGTTCGAGAACATCCATGGTTTACTGTGGTTTAATACCCACGGCGATACGCCGCAGCACCGGTTCGGTTTTTGGCCGTTTCTATTGGTTTGTCTGCTGTACCTTTTTAACCTGATGCTGCTTTACGCCCGCAATGCCGATATTTTTGATTTGAATATTGTGTTGCTTAATAGTTTTCTCGTTTTGCTTTTTTCAGCGGTTATCGGATTCTGGGGCACGCGCCGGCGGGAGCAGGTTTACGGAAGTTGGTTACTTTTTCAGAACGGTGCTTCTATCCTGTACCTGGTGTTGGCGGCCATTACTTTCTTAAGCATGGGGTATGCTTTTGCCACCGCCAACGATTCGCTGACCCGCACTTTTACGGATTTTATTGTTTATACCCACCTGGCGTATGGCCTTATTTTCCTGGTTTATATCCTGATTAATTTCGGGCGGCTCATCAACCAGAAGCTGCGGGTGTACCGGGTGGTATTTGAGCCCAAGGTAATTCCGTTTTTCACCGTTTATATTATGGGCACAATTTTGCTTGTGGCCCTTTTGTTCCGGACCAATTATGCGGTTTATGACCGGGCAGTAGCGGGTTATTATAATTATTTAGCTGATTTTTATAAGGCAACCGACAGCGATATTCTGGCGCTTAAATTTTATTCCGAAAGCAGTGTTTATGAGCATAACAATGTAAAAGCAACGTATGGCCAGGCTGCTATTTACCGCGAAAAAGATTACTGGCAAAGTGAAATTAACCAACTGAAGGAAGGCCTGAAACGCTACCCCAATCCTAAATTATACGTTCGTCTGGCTAATAAATACCCCGATCAGGCCCATTTCTTCGACCGGATGTTCACTTTAAAAGCAGGCCTCCGGCTATTCCCCGACAATGTGCCGCTCCTGAATAACCAGGCCCTGGTATTTGCCGCTACCTCCATTGTAGATTCGGCCGATT
>JAQBNV010000523.1 GCA_028288395.1 Adhaeribacter sp.
TAATAGTAAAGGTTTTAACAATATATTTTACTACAAGGCCATTTCGTATCTATACTTATGCTAAATTATATCAAAAGGAAGTTCCAGAAAAATAAGCAAAGACGCACATTCCGGGAGTATGGCTTCGAGGTTAAAACCTTTCGGCTGCCGGCCGACGGTGAAGTGCAATATGCCCAGTGGCAACATCCTTTTGAAAGTATTAAAAGCTTCGGGCAGGACGAGGTCGCATTTATACGGCAATATGTGAAACCCGGCGACCTGGTCCTTGATATTGGTGCCCACACCGGCGACAGCACGATACCACTGGCCCTGGCTGCCGGCCCAACCGGTACGGTGCTGGCTTTTGAACCAAATAAATACGTTTTTAAAGTACTGGCGCATAATGCCACCCTTAATACCGATAAAACCCACATTGTACCCCTTAACTTTGCCGCTACGGTAAGCGACAGTAAATTGGTTTTTAATTATTCCGATGCTTCTTTCTGCAACGGGGGCGACCTTTCGGCCCGGGGCAACCACAAGCATAATTATCCACTGGAAGTAGAAGGCCGGCACCTGCAAAACTATTTACTGCATAATCACGCCGCTTTATTGCCCCGGCTTACCTTTGTTAAAGTAGATGCGGAAGGTTTCGATAAAGAAATAATCAAAAACATCCGGGAAATAATAACGCAGTACAAACCCACCCTTTTAAGCGAATGTTACCGGGGTTTATCGGCGGCCGAGAGAACCGAATTTTATGACCTACTGACGCAAATGGGTTATAAGTTGTATTTGCTGGACGGTTTATTTAGCCAGAACATGCAACAAATAACCAGCGCTGCTCAAATGTCGCAGGAAAAGCATTTCGATTTTCTGGCTTTGCCCGGGTAAATATATCTCTTATTTAGAATAGCTACCGGCCAGGAATAATTCACTTGACGTCCGGAGATTATTACAGGACTTACGAAAAGCCGCCCTTGCCGCGCCTTTTGACCGGCAAGTTGTTGGTGAAACACGCAATAACAACTCTTTTAACCTTTAGGGAAGTATTTTTCAAAAATTTTATATCGGTTAAAACTGCTTTCCCGGATACGGGTAATATTGTACCTTTGCCCGTCATGAAAACTTATTTCCGGATTCTTCAGTTTGCCCGGCCTTTCCGTAGCTTCCTACCGCAGTACATCGTATTTACCATCCTGGGTATTATTTTCGGTTTAATGAATTTTGCCCTGGTAATCCCGTTGCTGGATGTACTTTTTAGCACGGTTACGCCCGAGCAGTCGCAGGCAATACTGGCGAAAGCCCAACAGACCCCTGTTATCAACAACATAAAAGACCTCGTTATTTATCTAAAAAACCAGTTCGATTCCTATTTCGCGCGAATTATTTTGGAAGAAGGGAAAGTGGCGGCCCTGCGTTTTGTCTGCATTATTATCATCGTTTCGGTTTTCCTTTCCAACTTATTTAAATACCTGGGTTTGCGCGGCGAAGCAAAAGTACGGGCTAAAATTGTGCGGAACCTCCGCCAGAAAGTTTACGAACACCTGACCAAACTCCAGCTAAGTTATTTTTCCAACGAACGCAAAGGCGATATTATGTCCCGTTTATCGAACGATGTACAGGAAATTGAAACTTCGGTGGTGGTTACCTTAAATGTAATTGTCCGGGAGCCGGCTACCATCATCGGGTTATTTATTATCCTGTTTTCCATGTCGGTAGAACTGACCTTTTTTACTATCCTGGTAATGCCGGTTTCGGGCTTGGTTATTTCCCTTATTTCAAAAAAATTACGCCGGAAAGCTGTACAGGGGCAGGCTTCTTTAGGGTCTATCCTGAGTATTATCGACGAAACCCTGGGCGGCTTGCGGGTTATCAAAGCTTTCAATGCTCAGTCCTATATAGTTGATAAATTCTCTTACCAGAACAACCGCTACGCCCGTATTACCGAATCGATGTGGTTTAAAAGGACCCTGGCCTCGCCTATTTCGGAATTTTTAGGTGTATTGGGTGTGGTAGGGATTATGTACTACGGCGGTAACCTGGTTTTAAACGGCACCTCCGAATTATCGCCCAGCGATTTTATTGGTTATATTATTTTGTTTTCGCAGGTACTGGTGCCGGCCAAGGCCATTTCTACGGCTTTTAGCAATATTCAGCGGGGCTTGGTATCGGGAGAGCGTATCCTGGAAATTATTGATACGCCGCCGCAGATCCGGGATGCGGCCGGGGCCAAAATCCTGGAAAGCTTCAACCACCAGCTCGAGTTAAAAGATATTTCGTTTGCTTATGCGCAGGAAACCGTACTCAAAAATATTAATCTGGTTATTCCCAAAGGAAAAACCATTGCGCTGGTAGGTGCCTCCGGTGGCGGCAAGACTACCCTGGCCGATTTACTGCCCCGTTTTTACGATCCTACGGCCGGGGCCATTTTGATCGACGGCCATGATATCCGGGAATATTCCCTGCATTCGCTGCGCAACCAAATGGGCATTGTTACCCAGGAAGCTATCTTGTTTAACGACACAATTTTCAACAACATTGCCTTTAACAAAACCGACGCTACCGAAGCCGAAGTGATAAACGCCGCCAAAATTGCCAATGCCCACGATTTTATCTTACAAACCGACCAGGGTTACCAAACGATTATCGGCGACCGGGGTGGTAAATTATCGGGCGGACAACGGCAGCGCTTAAGTATTGCCCGGGCCATTCTCAAAAATCCACCTATTCTGATTCTGGACGAAGCCACTTCGGCGCTGGATACCGAATCGGAAAAGCTGGTGCAGGATGCCCTGACCAAACTGATGCAAAACCGGACATCTATTGTGATTGCCCATCGGCTCAGTACGGTACAGCACGCCGATGAGATTGTGGTGTTGCAGAAAGGCGAAATAAAAGAGCGGGGTACCCACGCTCAACTAATGGCCCGGAACGGACTTTACACCAGGCTCAACCAGATGCAGGTAGTAGCCCAGACTGGCTAAATTGGCTACGTAAGGACCGCATAATTAACCGGAGAGTTTTAAATAATCTATATATTTCTTAGCTTACCCGTTCCGGAAAGTTTACGTATTAAAATAATATTAAGAATCTACTATAAACAGCATAAGCGATGGAAATGATAAAGAAAATAGTAAACATCCTGGTAATGGTTTACCTGGTACTGGCTTTGTTGCTGTATTTAGATATTCTGAATATTGGGCAGCAAACCAATCCTGGTTTTTATACAAACTTTTTCCTGGCGGGTGGGTTGCTCCTGTTGCTCGAACTGATTGTCGAAAATATTTATATAATGGCGGTAAAAAGGCAGCATTTGCCTTACCAGAATAAAATCAATGAACTCAAAGCCAGCCTCTACGACCAGAAGCAGGAAACCCAGGACTTAATTAAAAAGCACCACGAAGAGCTGGCTGTTGCCCGCGCTACCAGTCACGTGCCGCCGCAAGCTCCCTATCCGCAGGAAATTACTTCCCGGCCGGTGCTCACCCCCATCGATCCGAATATTATCATGACCCCGGCGCCGCTGACCTCCAAACCGGTAGACCCGGCCGATTATCCAACTAAGAATACAGATTCTGATACCTACCGTGAACTCAACCGCTGATATTATCCTGGCCGAACTAAACGAGGCGCAACAGGTTTTAATTAATTTCGTTACTACCCCGGAAAATATTAACCGCATCCAGGCGGCCGCTGCCTTAATGGTGAGCGCTATCCGGAATAGCGGCAAAATATTGTCGTGTGGCAACGGGGGCTCAATGTGCGATGCCATGCACTTTGCCGAAGAGCTTACCGGCCGCTACCGCGACGATCGGCCGGCTATCCCGGCCATTGCCATCGCCGATGCCAGCCATATCAGTTGCGTAGGCAACGATTACGGATACGATCGGATTTTTTCGCGGTACGTAGAAGCGTTGGGTCAGCCCGGCGATATTTTGCTTTGTATCAGCACCAGCGGCAACTCGGTTAACGTATTAAAAGCCGCCGAAACCGCCCGGCAGAAAGGCCTTAAAGTAGTAAGTTTAACCGGAAAAGACGGCGGCAAACTAGCTTCCATCAGCGACGTGGAAATACGGGTGCCCCACCAGGGCTACGCCGACCGTATTCAGGAAATTCATATCAAAGTCATTCATATTCTAATATTATTAATTGAGAAAAGTCTGGCCGCGCCGGTATAAATAACCGGTGCTGGCGGATGGAATTTATTACCCGGTGGTCGTGTTGGTAAACCGATATTATCTAAACTTTTAAGCAGAAGCTTTTTCTCCTATGCTCATCAGAACTTTCGGCAGTGCGGTGCACGGTGTTAACGCCTACACCATTACCATTGAAGTAAACGTAACGCCCGGCACCCGTTATTACCTCGTTGGTTTACCCGATAACGCTATCAAAGAAAGTGAGCAACGCATTGAGTCGGCGCTGAAACAGCATGGTTACCGCATGCCTCGCCAGAAAGTAGTCATAAACATGGCCCCGGCCGATATCCGTAAAGAAGGTTCGGCTTACGATTTACCCATTGCGCTGGGCATCTTAGCCGCCTCGGACCAAATGCTTGGTGACAAATTGAAAGACTACCTGATTATGGGAGAGCTATCGCTGGATGGCACTTTACGTCCCATAAAAGGCGTGCTACCCATTGCCATCCAGGCCCGCAAAGAAGGTTTTAAAGGCTTTATCTTACCGGCCGAGAATGCGCAGGAAGCGGCTATCGTGAATAAATTGGATGTACTGGGGGTAGAGAATATCCGGCAAGCCATTGACTTTTTTGATAACAAGGCCGATATAAAACCCTTGGTAATTGATACCCGCGATATATTTCAGAACACCGTAAACCAGTACCAGGCCGACTTTGCCGATGTGCAG
>JAQBNV010000534.1 GCA_028288395.1 Adhaeribacter sp.
TGCCGGTGCAGTTCTACATTCATGCCGGCTCTTTTGCCGACATCACGGCTTTACAAGCCATGCCCATGTACTTGCCGGAGAATAGCCAACTTTATGCGGACCGTGCCTACACCTGCTATGAACTGGAAGAATAATTCTGGCAGTGTGACCAGTTAAAACTGTTAGTCTGTCGCAAAAGTAACGCCATCAGAAAGAATGAGCCTTGGCAAGCTTTCTTTAAAAATTATTACCGCAAACGCATCGAAACTACTTTCTCCGGCATCACTAACTTCTTCCCTAAGAAAATCCATGCCGTAAGACCTCAAGGTTTTACCCTTAAATTCATTCTCTTTATATTCGCTTATACCTTAAACCAAATCCTTTAACTCGCAACTTGAGTTATTTAGTTAAAGCCTTGGTAACCAATTTAAAATTTAAATGCTGGAAAAATTAATGAAAGAACTATTTAGTACCGAGTTCCTTAGTTTCTGGTATGACAATTATGATAAATTGGAAGCTTATCTAAAGCAAAATAGAAATGGGTTTCTATTTGAAACAGGTTCAATTGATGAAGAATTGTTAAAATGGATAGGCATCCAAAGCAAGATTAAGAATAAAATTCCGCTTGAACTAAGAAATGAATTAGCTGCTCTCGATTTTGATTTTAAACAAAAGAGCACTTCCTGGGAACATAGATCCGGGCAATTA
Organism: Adhaeribacter sp.; assembly: GCA_028288395.1. GTDB lineage: Bacteria > Bacteroidota > Bacteroidia > Cytophagales > Hymenobacteraceae > Adhaeribacter. Next base: position 688 of record JAQBNV010000534.1, read on the forward strand.
ACAAACTTTGCCCATACATATGGCCATACCCCTCTACCTGCCGATGATGAAAAATATGACGAACTAAGTAATTGGTTGCTCCAACAAATTAGAGGGAAGCAGTATTTGTCGGAGAGCTGTTTTACCAGGTTAGATTTGCTGGGCGTGAATTGGATATTGGTTATTACCAGAGATTAGCAGGGCAAGCAAAGGTATTTAAAATTGAAAGAATTCTACCAAACTTATGGGCATTGTCAGGTGCCGCAAAACTGGGAGTCAGATAAAACACTAGCCAACTGGGTACGTGTGCAACGCCGGCTGCACGCCACCAATCAATTACGCCCCGAGCGGGAAGGAAAGCGGCAGGAAATATATTTTATCTGGCACATCCAAACCATCTATGAGGCCCTATGACAGCATTTTTATCAAGAGCTAAAAAAGTTCTACCATGCAACCGGTGTACCCTTTTTTCCACTTCAGCTTAGCCAGGTATTTTCAAAACTTGGTATTTTCGGGGAAACGGAACTGAAACACAAATAATGATAAACTCTTAAATCTTGCCTCTATATAACCTGCTGTTTATCAATTGTTTTACACGTCTATACAGTATTAAACATGCGCCTAATTTAATTTTCCTTTTAAATACATTAACTTATCCTTTCATTTGCATTAAGACTTTACCATTTGTATTCTGGCAGCTACTCTTGTTCCAAAACGTGACTATACATAAAACTGCAAACTTTCACTTGGCTGCCTTTCTGGATATTTATTCTGAAAAACAGACAGAGATTGGTGTGCTTAATACATTATTTGACACGGGTTTAGATTTATTATATTTAAGAACTAATCCAAATCAAGAAGTTGCTTGGAAACAAGTTTTAAAAAATATTAATCCTGAATTTCAGAACCGAATTATTGTTCCTATTTCAGCTAGAGAAGTAGTTCAATCGTCTAAATTAATAGGGCATTGGAAAGAAGTAGAAAGAAAAAGCCTTCAGCCAAAGTTGATGCTGCCAGGCAGCATTTATTCAACATCGGTTCATCATTTGCCAGATATATTGGATTTACCCCTACCTTTTCGTTACGTTTTTTACAGCCCCGTATTTGAGAGCATAAGTAAACCTGGCTACATCCCGCAATATAACCTGAAAGCGGTAAAACATGATTTAGCAATGCTTCCGCACGAAAAGGAACACCTACCATTTATTATAGGCTTAGGAGGAATCAAAGCTGAGAATATAAAGCGGGTTCATGAATTAGGCTTTGATGGAGCCGCTATGATGGGCGCTTTATGGCAATCGCCAGATCCGGTGCAGGCATTTAGGGAAATTATGAAATCATTAGAAAGCTAAAGGGTATTCACTGCTCTCAAACCACCTTCAAAAATGAAGATATTAGTAATACCCCTTTCAAACTTCGGGCACTGCTTTCCTTTTATTATTTGAGGTAGGTAAGGTAAATTCCAGCGCATGATCCCAATCTTTCCAGACTGGTTCGTAACCTTGCTGGCGAATCATCAGGGCTACTTCCTGAGGAGTTCGATCGTCCGATATTTCAAATTGCTCCAATGATTGCGGTGCCACGGCATACCCTCCAGGGTTGGTACGAGAACCAGCGCTGATGCTGGTAATGCCTAATTTTATCACGTGATTCCGGAATCTTTCGCTTTCGCGCGTAGATATGGAAAGTTCTACTTCTTCATTGAATAACCGGTAGGCACAGATTAGTTGTACCAATTCTCTATCAGTCATATAGGAAGCAAAGCTGCGGAGTGAAGTGTCATCGGTCGTACCTACTTCAATCGGGCGGAGCCGCGGGAAAGAAATGCTGTATTTGGTTTGCCAGTACCTTTTTTCCAGGTAATTCAAATGCAGCGCTGTGTAAAAGCAATCGGTACGCCAATCCTCCAAACCAATTAAGACGCCTAAGCCTACTTTATGAATACCCGCTTTCCCCAGCCGGTCGGGAGTAGCCAGCCGGTAGTAGAAGTTAGATTTATTACCTTTGGGATGGTGTATTTTATAATTCTGCTGGTGATAAGTTTCCTGGTAAACCAATACCGTGTTTAAACCCGCTTCTATTAAGGTTTCGTACTCTTCCTGGTCCAGGGGTTGAACTTCCATGGATATATGGGAAAAATATGGCCGGATTAATTCGATAGCCTTTTTAAGATAAGAAACACCTACTGTATGATTGGCTTCGCCGGTTACTAGTAACACATGGTCATAACCCATACCTTTTAGTACAGCTACTTCCTGTAATATTTCGACATCCGATAAGGTACGCCGGCGAATTTTATTATCCAAGCTAAAGGCGCAATAGGTGCAGATATTCTGGCATTCATTGGAGAGGTACAAGGGCACGTACATCTGGATGGTTTTACCAAAACGCTTCTGCGTTAATGCCTGACTTAATTGGGCCATTTGCTCTAAATAGGGCAATGCCGCCGGAGAAATCAATGCCTGAAAATCTTCCAGCGTTCTTTTTTCTTTGCTGAGTGCCCGCTCTACATCGGCGGCGGTCTTCGCATAAATATTATATTTTACGACATCCCAATTGTGTTGCGTAAATACTTGGCTAAACATATTAATCTTCTAAAAAGGCGGTTAACGGACTACTGGCGGCAGCAAACTTTCTTACTGGGGCTAACTTGGCTTCATAGGCCATCCGGCCGGCTTCTACGGCCAGTTTAAAGGCCTGGGCCATTTGCACCGGGTTGTCGGAAACGGCAATAGCCGTATTAACCAATACGGCATCCGCGCCTAGCTCCATGGCTTCGGCAGCGTGGGAGGGAGCACCGATGCCAGCATCCACCACTACCGGAATTCGGCTCTGCTCTATAATAATTTCTAAAAAGTCGCGGGTGCGCATCCCTTTGTTAGAACCAATAGGTGCTCCTAACGGCATAACTGCAGCGGTACCCACATCTTCTAAATGCTTACATAGCACCGGGTCGGCATGGATGTAAGGCAAAACAATAAATCCAAGCTTCACGAGTTCTGCGGCGGCTTTTAAAGTCTGGATTGGGTCAGGTAATAAATATTTGGGGTCGGGATGGATTTCTAATTTCAGCCAGTTAGTTTCCAAAGCTTCGCGGGCTAACTGCGCCGCAAAAACCGCTTCTTTGGCTGTCCGTACCCCGGATGTATTAGGGAGTAAATGAAACTGCGGATGATTTAAATAACTTAAAAGATCATCCTGT